>JAGVUH010000117.1 GCA_019136395.1 Gammaproteobacteria bacterium | reverse complement strand
CAGCCATAGGGCGATTATACAATCTTGCTCCAAATAATCAAGCGGTCTTCCGGCGTCGCCGCACGCCGCTCACCCCATGTCTAAAGCCAGGGGCTTGCGCGGCGCGTTCGGTCATCCACGGCCAGGGCAAGGTGAATGGCGCCGTGAGCAAGCCGGCATGCGTCTGCCGTCAATTTGTCCTCATGAACATTCAGGGTCGTGACGGCATGCGCCTTCAATGAGCACTTCTTCTCCTCAATGGCGGCCTGCCCGGCGCCCCGGGCCTGGCGCAACGGCTGATCACCGACCGCCTGGGGCGGCGCGCGTGACTCATTGGATGCGCATCAAATCCGCCCCGGAGGCCACGCCTCAGGTGAGACAGCGCGCCAAGGGCTATCCTGCGGCGCAGACAGTGATTGACTTCAGCGCGCCACCCGCCGCCGCCGTCCGTACCCGCCGCCCTGCCACCCCCGCCCGCCCCGCCGGGCAATCGGTGGTACATGGCTTACTTTGGCCGCGGGGTCGCGCCGGTGCCCGCGGGTCGCGCCGGGTCACCGGGCAAGGTCCAGGAGATGACTTCCCGCGCCCGGCGCGGCGCGTGCAGACGCTCAATCCCTTCCCGCACCGCCTGGCGGGCCGCGGCCACGTCGGCTTGCCACGCGCCGGAGTCGCTGCAGCGCTGCAGATCCGCGTGGGTCACCGCGGCCGGCTGGCGCAGCGGCATCAGTTCGTGGGGGTACGGTTGGTCTTCCGGCACGTCGTACACAAACACCTCGCGCCACGCCGTCTGCCGGGCGGCCAGGCGCACCGCCAGGACCCGTTTGGCCCGGGCGATGATGCGCGGGACGGACTCGTAGCCCCCGCCATTGCTGTCGATCGTCACCGCGAACCCGGTGGGCAGGTGCGTGACCTTGACGGTCGTCGTGGGTGTTACCCGATCACCCTCCGTCACCGTGGGTTAGTTCCCGCCAGGCGGCTTGAATCCGCCGCTCCTGGCGGCTCGCTCCCCCGTGCTTGCGCGGCCGACACAGCCAGCAGGAACAGACGCAGGGCGTGGTCACCACCTGACCCAGGTACTTCGGTTCGCGGCGCAAATCCCGTTGCCAGAACCACCGTCGCGCCCGTTGCAGCCGCGCGCGGTGATGGCGGCGCCACGCCCGGCCCCTGAGCGGCAAGACCGCCACCGGCGTTGATCCCGCGGCCAGGGGCCCCCTGCCCCGCCGCGCCGCACCCACGGCAACCCGGGGCCCGCCGCGGTCGGTCGGTGGCGCTAGAGGACCTGTGTTACCCATCACGAGCTCCGGTTGTGACCACCGCCAACGTCCCGTCAGACGCCCGCGGTAAGGAAAATGACGCCGCCTGGGCCTGGTGAGGAGTGACCGGCGCCGCCCCTGCGGCGCGACGTCTTCGCAGGGGCGACGGCCTCGTTCGCGGTACTTCGCGCCGCATACCGCCTTTCCGCCACGCGAGCAGATTGACAACTTGCCAGCGCGGATTGACAACCGATGCGCGTGGGCCGGGTTGGGTTGACCGGCGACAACCCCTGTGGCGCGACGTCTTCTCTGGGGGATAGCCTAGCTTTCGCCGTGCGGTTTTCACGCCTAAGCACCTGCCGTACGGCGCATATCGCGCTGACGCCTGCCGGTCAAATGGGTGTGCGGGCCGGGTTAACCCCGTCTGC
Organism: Gammaproteobacteria bacterium; assembly: GCA_019136395.1. The sequence continues at coordinate 11,941 of JAGVUH010000117.1, read as the reverse complement.
TGGCTTCCGATATTGGCTAGCGCTCCACGGGGATTACGTTGCGCGTAGCTCCCGACTGGCATCGGTCTGAAGGCCCCGCAACGCAGGCCCCAGCGGTCTAGCAACGCGCGTGTCTCTCCATGCTGCCGCACATGGAACAGGGCGCGCGACGCCGGGGTGTTCACGTCCATCTGTTTCCAAGCCGGAGTCCAGCGCGGCCGGGACTGCCGGTTGCAGGCCGTCGCGCATAACCAAAATAGGGGCGACCGCCGTTCGCGTTAGCACCGCGCTTCCCGCCCCCGTTGCCGGACGCGGCTGGCGGTCAGGCTCCGCCCCTGAGATCGCAAAGGGGTGCGCGGGCCGGGGCGTACGACCCCGGCTGGCATAGCGATGTGGGTTCACCGGGTTATCCCCACCAGTGTGATATGCCATCAGACCTCAATCGCTGCGTGTCAATCCACGTCGCCGCGCATTGAAAAGGGTGCGCGACGCCGGGGTGTTCACGGCATTCTGTTTCCAAGCCGGAGTCCAGCGGGGCCGGGACTGCCGGTTGCCCGGCCGTCGCGCATAACCTTAATTGGGGCGACCGCCGTTCGCGTGAGCACCGCGCTTCCCGCCCCCGTTGCCGGACGCGGCTGGCGGTCAGGCTCCGCCCCCTGAGATCGCAAAAGGGTGCGCGGGTCAGCTTGGCAGCCGACGGGCTAAGCGGTACAGGTTCACCGGATGATCCCTGCCAGTCTGGTTAGCCGCCAGACCTCCCCGCTGCGTGTCTCTCCACGCCGCCGCGCACGCTAATAGTACGCCACTAGGGTCGTTTTGCAAGCCGGATAGCCATGCGCTTTCCGCCCGCGGTCCCGCGCGCATACATCCACCGCAGGGCGCGCACCCGGCGCATGCCGCGCCCCGTCTCCGGCAGTCTGACGGTGTTACCAGGGGTCCGGCTCTCCGCTCCTCCCGTGCCGGCGTGCGGGCCCATACCGATCGTTATTCGCCCGCGCCGACGACCAGCCATGGCCAGCGTTTTCTGCCCACACGCCCTCCGTTTTCCGCCCGCGCCCAGACGCGAGGCCCCCCGGGCCCCCGCGGGGCAGCGGTTGACTCCCGCCCGCCCGCCGCACGGCTATTGCACTTACCGACCTTTTTTAGTAGAGTAGCACCCAGCTTGTAAATCATGACCGACCAATGACCGGCGGCCCGGCGGGACAGCGGTCCCCTCCCCTTCCCTCCTGCCGGGTCTTTCCTTCCTCCGCCTGAGAGTTTTGCCATGACCGACCCGCGTCTTGCCACGTTGCGTAACGACCTCCTCAAGGCCAAGCACGCCTATTACTACAGCGGCGAACCGCTGATGAGCGATGCCGAGTACGACGCCCTGGAGGACCAGTTGCGCCGGCTGGCCCCGGATGATCCGGTCCTGGCCCTGGTCGGCGCTCCCGTGTCCGGCGCCGACATGCTCAGCAAGGCCCGCCATGCCCTCCCCATGGGCAGCCAGAGCAAGGTCAACAGCGAGGACGAGTTCCGCCAGTGGCATCTCAAGGCCGGGGGCGGCGTCCTCCATGCCAGTCTCAAGGGCGATGGCGCCAGTGCCGCCGCCTACTACCGCGCCGGGCGCCTGGTCCAGGCCATCTCCCGCGGCGATGGCGTCGTCGGCGAGGACATCACCGCCAACGCCCTCCGCTTTGCGGGCCTGCCCGCCTGGGCCGGGACCGCGGAGGGCGGCTTCACCGGCGCCGTGCGCGTCGAGGTCATCCTTACCGTGGACAATTGGACCCGGGTCGACCCGCAGCGGCAGAAGAATCCCCGCAACGCCGGCAACGGCATCATGGGACGGAAGAACGGCCACCAGAGCGATCTCCTCACCGTGTTCGCGTTCGATCTCGACGAAACCCGCGACGGCCAGCCGGTGCGCTTCGCCAGCGAGGCCGCCAAGGCCGCACGCCTGGCCGAGCTGGGCTTCAATCTCATCCCCCAGCAGGTCTGCGCGGACGCCGCGGCGGCCGTGGCCTGGTTCCAGCAGGTGGCGGGTGACCGTGAGGCGCTGCCGTTCTGGAACGATGGCGTCGTCTTCAAGGTCAACGACCTGGCGACGCAGCAGGCGCTCGGTCATACCGCCGGCCGCCCCAAGGGCCAGATCGCCTGGAAGTTCGACTCCGCCGGGGCCGAGACCGTGCTGGAGCGGGTGCTGATCAACGGCGGCCACACCGGCGCGCTGATTCCGGTCGCCCAACTGCGCCCGGTCACGCTCGGCGGCACCACGGTCAGCAGCGCCACCCTGAACAACTTCGACGAGATCACCCGCCTCGATCTGGCCGTGGGCGATCGCGTCTGGGTCATCAAGGCCAACGACATCATCCCCAAGATCGTCCGCGTCACCGAGCGTCCGGCCCAGCGTCAACCCATCCCGTTGCCCAGCGCCTGCCCGTTCTGCGGGGGCGCGGTGGGGCGCAAGGTCACCACCGGCGGGAGCGAGGGCGCCATTCTCGCCTGTCGCAATGCGGACTGCGAGCAAAAGTCGACGGGCAAGCTGGCGCGCTGGATCGCCAGCCTGGAGATTCTCGGCATCGGCGATGCGGTGCTGACCGCCCTGGTCGAGACCCTGGGCGTCGAGGATGTGGGCGACCTCTACCACTGGCGTGACGCCCAGGCCCTGGCCGCCCTGATCATCAACCCGGAGAAAGACCTGCGCCTGGGGGAGAAGCGTGCTGCCAGCGTGCTCGCTGCCATCGACGCCACCCGCACCCTGAGCCTGAGCCAGTTCCTGGGGTCGCTGGGGATCGAGGGCCTGGGCAAACGCCGCGTGCAGCAGATGATCGCCGCCGCGGGCGGGGCGCTCGATACCTTGGCGCAGTGGCGCGCCGGGGCTTTACGCGACCCCGCGCTGGCGGAGCGCGCCGGCGTGCCCAACCTGGGCGGCCCGATCCAGGACGCCCTCGACGCCCTGGCGCCGGTGATCGACAAACTGCTCGCCCACGGCGTGACCATCCACCCCGTGGCGGCCGTCGCCCCGGCGGGGGATGCCCCCCCGCGGCGCACGCTGTGCATCAGTGGCCGCTTGCCCAGCGGCAAGAAAAAGGCCGATTACCAGGCCGCGCTGGCCGCCCAGGGCATCGACCTGGTGGATGACGTGACCCGCGGGTTGGATCTGCTGGTGCTCGCTGATCCCGCGTCGACCAGCAGCAAGGCGGTCAAGGCGCGCCGGCTGGGGGTGCAGGTCATCGGCGAGGAGGAGCTGAGCCGGTTGGCGGGGGCGGGCGCGTAGCGCCGGACGGCGCCCCGCCGGGTAGGCCGATGCAGCGGCCCTAGTCCGTGACGGGCGTCCGGGTCGGCCCCTGCGCTGCGACCACGCGCGCCCGGGCGGCGATGAGGCGCCGTTTGTTGTGCCGCGACTGCTCCGGGCTGACGAGATAGGACGCACACGACGGGCAGGTCGCATGGCGCAAGCCGGTGACGCGATAGGGGTGGCCCTGGTGATCGGCCGTGAAGTCGTGCGGGTGCTCGACGAGCAGGGCGCCGTCGCACAGAGGACAGGGGGTGAAAGCGACGGACGTGGCCATGATTTCATTCTCGTTCTGGAACGGTTCCATACTAGCCCGGTCGGGCGTGCGCGGCAATCACCCCGCCGCGGCGGCGCGGGGCGTGGGCCACTGCCCGCCGGCCGAGGGGTTTCTCCCGTCAATACCTGTTAACCCCACTTCCCCGGCAAAGCACCACGCGCCGGGCTGAAACAGCCGGCCGGGGTTCTTAACAGGGTTGTCGTGGGTGCTGGCATCACCGGACAGGGAGCCCGTCACAGCGGCAAGGGACGGCTGATGATGGCGCCCAGGAACGAGCCATCAGGCTTGTCGTCCGTGGCGGGTGCGGGGCACCGCGCCCTTGATGACGGGGAAAAAAACCCCATCACAGCCGCCGGGGCTGAATGGGGTTAAGGGGGGGTGGGTGCTCAGAACCAGGTTCTGGCCACCCAGGGGATGGTTGCGACTGGCACCGGGGCGGATAAGTTCCAGACCCACTCGCCAACCGGCGTCCGCAGGACCGCGTCATCGCTGACCAGGTCCCAACCGCCGCGCTCCCGATAGACCAGGGCCACTTCCGTGGCGTCGTCCAGGGCCTTAATGGCGCGGACGTGCAGGCGGTCGGGGATCAGTTCGGCGTGGAGGTCGGCGCGTTCCCCCTGGCTGTGCTGCGCCAGGTAGGCCTCGGCATTGCGCACCGATTGCGCCGGCAGGTCCACGCCGGGATCGGGCGCCAGGACATGCAGGGCCACCCATTCCAAATTCCGCAGGAACAGGGTGCGGTCGGCGGCCGGGTGACGTTCCGCCTCCGTGCGGATGTCAATGTCCGCCGCCAGCTCCGGGTCAGGGAACAGCCAGTGCGGTCGTCCGGGTCCGTCCGGGGTGACCAGAAATGGCTCGGGTTGGAGAAACGGGGTCAGGCTGTCCGTCGCCGTCACCAACCACCCCAGGGGGAATAGCGTCGCGACCCGGAGATAATTCTCGGGGGCGTCGCTCTGGGCCAGATGCTGTTCGTTGAACACCCGGAACAGCTGCTTGTCCTCCGCCTTGCGCCGGACGTCGACCAGATCCAGGGTCGGGTTCTCGCGCAGGATCACCTCCAGGGCATCAAAGCACTGGGCATCGAGCAAGAGATTGAGGACGTCATAGGTCGCGCCCTGGTAGTCGAGCAGCGGCCCATGCTGACCAACCTCAGCCGCGAGCTGCTTGAAGGCGTCGACGGCATAATTCCCCTCGACGAGCCATTGCAGGTCAATCTGCGTTTCCATGGTCACCTCCCGGCACGTCTTGCCCTTCCTGTTCCGCTTCCTTGCACGCTTCCGCCCACAGTTCCGTCAACCAGTGCGTCTCGTCCGCGAGCCGCCAGGCGACCAGCCGATTGACGACCCACTCATCACCCTCGGGGGTGACGAATTTGACGAAGCCAAACCGGGCCTGGTCGGCGAGGAAGTCCTCCCTGACGTCGAACAGGTCCTGATAACAACAGGCGACCCCGGGGACTGGGGTGATCTGATCGAAAATGCTGAGCGTGGGATCAACGCTGTCGTCGTCCGTGCCGACCAGCCAGATCTCCTCGACCTGATCCGCCAAGGCCGCGGGAATCTCCAGGGATTCCGACTGCACATGCAGGCGGTACTGGAGGTCCAGCCACTGCTCCGCGTCCTGGAACTCCTGCAGGATCGCGGCTTCCAGCCGGTCACCGACCAGGGTGACGATGGCCTGCTGGGCCGGGGTCAGCCGCGCCAGCTCTTCATCGAGGTCATAGACCCAGTCCTTGAGCCGTCTTCCGCTGCCGCTGAACGGCAGCGTGAATGACGCCGCCAACAGCCGCTGATACGGACTGCTGGGTTCGCCGAGCAAGGCGAACACCCGGCGGGGGTCCAGTTTCCCCTTCAGATGGATCTCCCGATCATTCGCGTCCCAACCCTCACATTCCAGGGCCAGGTTCATCGCGAAACAATCCATGTTTTGCTGAATTTCCTCACAGGCAAACTCAAACATGGTTACCTCCCATGCGGTGCGCGGCCGCAAAAAAAAGTCTGTCACACCGGCGCGCCAGCCAGTAGACCGTGAGCAAAAGCCCAGGCCCGGAGGGCGCGGCAAGGCGCTATCCGGGCTGGGTGGCAGGCCACCATCGGCGGGCTAATAGCCGGCCGCTTCGGCGAAGGTGTCCCGCCAGACATGACGGGCCGCTTCCTGGGCTTGCGTCCACTCCGTGGGTGGCACCCAGCGCCACGACACCGGTCCTTCGGCGTCTTCATAGAGCTGGGCGATACGCTCCTCTACCGCCGCCGGGTTGGCAGGCAGCCTGAGAGTCCGCGCGGCTTCCACGCCGTCGCAGTCCCGTTCCCAGATCCAGAGCATCACCTGGCCGTCCCGGGCATGGGCGGCGCAGTTCCAGCGCAAGGCCAGCTGGTGGCAAGCCTGCTCGGCATCCGCCACCGAGGCGCGGAGGCTGTTGATCAACCGGGCGGGGCCTTCCGCCGGGCGGGTTGACTGCTCTAGCCACCAGGCGATGGCCGGGTCTTCCAAGACGTCGATGACATAGGCCATGACGCTCATACGAACACTCCAGGCGGCACGCGGCCGCAAAGGGGGATTAACAACCGGTAGCGTTGACCGGTCATGGGGGGCACGGCAGGTGAGATACCGGCCGTCAGGGAGGACTCCAGGCGGCGCGCAACCGCGACGAGACAGGGCAACACCGGAGCGCGGGCCGGTGAGGTGGGAACGGCACAGACGTACCGTTCAGGGGGCAACTTCAGGCGGCACGCGACCGCGAAAGGCGAACAACAACCGGGTGCGTCAACCGGTCAGGGGGTACGGCAGGTGAGGTACCGGCCGTGAGGGAGGACTCCAGGCGGTGCGCAACCGCGACAAGACAGGACAACACCGGAGCGCGGGCCGGTGAGGTGGGAACGGCACGGGGGTGCCGTTCAGGGGACAACTTCAGGCGGCACGCGGCCGCAAAGGGGGATTAACAACCGGTAGCGTCGACCGGTCATGGGGGGTACGGCAGGTGAGGTACCGGCCGTCAGGGAGCAAGGCAGGCGGTGCGCAACCGCGACGAGACAGGACAACACCGGAGCGCGGGCCGGTGGACAGGGAATGGCACGGGGGCGCCATGCGGGAAGGAAACGCAACCAAGGTGGGGAAGCGCTTCGGGTCGCTGGATTACTCGCCAGAACGAGAACGCGGGAGCGTTAGGGAAAAGGGACGGGCAGGGCGCCCGAAAGGCAGACTGGGAGCGGGGTTTAAGCCCGCCACGGGGTGGATCAGGGGGTTCGCCCGCAGGGGGCGGGCGGCAGGTCAGGGGCGATTGCTCCGCACCAGGCCGAGGACGATTCCCGCGCTGACGGCAATCATCACCAGGCCACCGAGCGTCAAGGCATCAAAACTCATGGGGCGCTCCCGAGACGGCGGTTACAGTGGCGGGACGGGTGTCCCACGCCAGGTATATTAGCGCATTAGTGTTTGCTAATATACCCCTAGCCGCACTTCTTCGGGTGGGCGCGCCCCGGCCGCGCGGGCCGGGCGTCCCGGCATCACGGCCAGCGGAAGCGGTCAAGCACGCCCTGTTGGACCTACGCTGCGTGTGACGGAGTTCAGCTCGCTCCACCCCGGCGCCGCATCGGCACCTGGGGTGGCTGTGGTATAGCAAGATGGCCCGCCCGCTGTCAATGGCGAAGCGCGGGACACGGGCGCGGGGGTGGTGGGGCGACGAATGACGCGGCGCTTTGCCCCCCCACGCAGGTCTGTTTACGTTATCATTACAGGGGGAATTCCCCCCAGCACCGCGCATGGCGGGAACCGCGTCCGCCATGCACGACGCATACCTGTACCGGAGGTGATCAGCGTGATCATGTCGCAACCTGTTCCTACCGCCCTGACCGACGAGTTGGGGAGCGAAGTGCTCGCCCAGTGTCTGCAGGGCGTGGACGACCCGCTGCGTCCGCGCCTGGTGGCGATGCTCTACGCGGCGCTCACCTATGGGGCGGAGCAAGCCCAGGCCTGGCGGGGGACGGCGGACGGGGCGCCGAACCCGCTGTCCGCGCCGCAGCAGGCGCTGGTGGTCGGGGGCGCGGCCCTCGGCGCCCTGCTCCTGTTGGTCGAGGCCGATCGGGCCGTGGCCGCCACCGCCGGCTGGCAGCAGCTGCGCCCGCCGTTGGTCGCGCAGTGGACCGCGCTGCGCGCGACGGCGGCGCCACCGGCCCAGGCCGCGGCGCTGGTGCAGGCGATGACGGTCACGCCGGCGGCGCTGCCCTATTTGCAGGAGATCTGCGCGCACTATCAGGCTCTCGCCGCCGACCCGCTGGCCGCGGCCGACGGATGGCCGCGCCCCGGGGACACCCTCCATTGAGCTCCGTGCCTGGCGTCCCGGACGGACGGACGGATCACCGGCACCGGGCCGTGAAGCCGGCGGCGGCGGGCGGGGGCCCACCCTATTGCGTGCGCATCCCCCAGGGCCTGAGCCTGGCCTTACAGGCGCAATGCATGCAGGACGGGGTGTCCGTGGCGCAGTTTCTGCGCGATTGCCTGCGCGCCTACCTGGACGACCGCTTGCCCGCCGAGGTGGTGGCGGCCGCTGCGCCGGCCGCTGACGCGCCCCCCGCCACGTCCAGGCCGGTGTGCACGCGGCTGTCCTTCCCGGAGCATGCGGCGCTGCTGGAGAAGACCAGCGGGGATTCCGGCCTACCGGCCCGCTTGGTGCGCGCGTGCGTGACGGCCTATCTCGCGGGGCGCTTGCGCATTCCCCCCCCGACGGCGCGGCCGGCCTATTTCAGTTAACCGAGGAGACTCAAGATGCAGGGAGGGACACTACATGCTGTGCGCGGCAACGCCGAGTGAGGATGGCGACGCGGTCACCTATTGCACGTTGGCCACGGCCTATGCGTCCGCGAGCGACGCCCTTCGCGATCGGGCGCGCGTGGCGGCGGCCGCCGGGCTCCCCGGCGAGGCGTGCGCGGTGATCCGCGAGGTGGATGTCATGGAGGCCGAACTGTTCTGCCATTAACGGCCCGGGGCGCGCATTCCGCCGCGGGGACTGACCGCCGCCGTCGCCCTACCCTCCCGGCCCCGTCCGCGCGGCGCCGATCCGGCGTGGATGGCGCGCCCGCCGGGATCGCGCCCGCACTGGGGGCTGCTCACTGGTTTTTTTCCCCAGGGGTATAATGGAGGCCAGCGCCGGCGGTATACGCCGGCGCGTGAGCCGCACCCGCGGCGCCGGAGGAGGTTGACCATGAAGCCGTGGCGTTGGTTTGATCGTTATCAGACGGGGCGGGAAGATTTCGTACGGATTCATCGCCAGGTGATCCGGGTCGGGTTCTGGGGGGCGGCGAGCGTGTTTTTTGCCCTGCGGTCGCTGATGGTTCCAGACGGAACGCTCATCGATAGCGCCGTGGTGGCGCACCTGCTGCTGTTTGCGCCGCTGTTCTTCTGGTCCAGCATCCGTCCGTCCCTGATGCCCGTGTTGATCCTGTTCCTGGCCGTGCTGCTCCTGCTGCTCTACGACACCGGGTCCCAGAGCCACACGCTCCGGCGTCTGCTTCTGGATTACGGTCACCCGACGGCGTATCTGCCCCTGCTCGTGGCGTATGCGGCGCATCTGTGGTACATGGCCGTGCACCCGTTCGTGTTCGTCAGACCCCGCGACTTCGCGACGTACGGCGTGGGGTATCTGGGGAGCGGGTTACAGCCGCGGGATACGGGGTACGCGAGCGCGGAGGAAGAGGAAGAGGATGAGGATGAGGGTTTAAGTTGGATGGATAAGTTGAACAAGGAGTATTGGTTGAACGAGGAGTATCGGACGGTCCATGACCCGACTTTGGATATATGGCGGGACCGCGACCATTAGGCGTCCGCCGGAAAATCGACGCCCCGCCGGGCGCTGGTCCAGCCTGGCGCGTTGAGGCTAAAGCGTCCAGGGCAGGACGCGACAGACTAAGCCGAAGGCGCCGCAAGGGGATGAGGAAAAGGGTTGGCCAGACGTTGGCATGAGGACGTTAGTTCCCCTGGAATCCTGTTCTCTTGGCTACCCGCCCCTGGATTCCTGAAGCGATGCCGACGACTGACCCCCGTCGGGGGGCGGTGAGCACGGCCACCCGGGGCGTGCTCGTCACCGCCGGCGCGTGGTGCGGGCGCGCACCGCCGCCCCGCCGGAGGGCGGCGACCGGGGTGAGCGGCGCCCGCGCCCGGCGTCCCGGGTCGCGCTACTCCTCAATCAGCTTGAGGTGCTTGCGCTTGAACGTATCGCGCTGGTGGCGGCTGTCGGGATTAAAGCCCATGAGGAGCATTTTGTCCCGCAACCACGGCGGCATTGGCCCGCGCTTGTAATAATTCTCCTCGTTGTCGGGATCGACATAGCGTCGCCCCTCGGGCGGCAGCGCCCGCCGGTTACTGGCGAGTTGTTGGGCGATATCCTCGACCATGTAGCCGCGCGCGCTGATCAGTTCGCGCAGTTCACGCAGAAAATCCTGGCGGACCTCTTTGTGTTTCAGGCGAAAAAGACGGTCGAGTTCCGCCTGCTTCTGTTCCAGCTCCCGGCGCATTATCTGGAGCTCTTCCAGGGTCATACTCTCATAAGACATCGAAGTACACCTTAGGTTTATAGGGATGGGTATCTAGCCATTCTCAGTATAGAACGGCGCATAAAATAATACAGACCTTTTGCCGGCGGTGCGGGTACGGCGTGCGCCTTAACGCGGGCAGCCGGGGTGCATTTGCGCCCGGGCGCACCGGCCAAGGCCCGCCCGGCGGCCGCGCCCGGGGCGGCATCCGGGCGGGCGCACGGCCCGCGGCCCCGGGTCCGGGGTATGCTGATCGCGGCTTAACAGAGGGCAAAGGGCGGCGGCTGGTGCGTCGGCGCGGGTATTTCCGCCCTGTATTTGATCGCTGTTCAACGGGGTGAATTTACCCCCCTTATGCGCCCTATCCTGCTCATTTTGTTCTGTTTACGTTTGTATACAATGCCAGGCAACCGCGCGGCCGGCACGCCTGCCTCCGGCCGGTTGCAGCGGGTATTGATTGTCTTTATTCTGCCCCTACTTCATTCGAATTACCTGCTCCCTGAGCTGGCCGGCGCCATGTCACCTCCGTGCACCCCCGCCTCTCCCCCGCCGGGACGGACCGGCGCTTCCACCCCACCCGCCGGGCGCCCGCGCGCCGACCGTCCCACGCTTCGGGGCGACGCGGAGACCCGCGGCTATGGCGGACCCACCTCCATTGAAACGCCCCGCCCCGCCGCCCAGCGCCCCTACGCCCACTGGTCGAATGCCGAGCTGCGCGCCGCCTTTGTGCCCGCCTTGGCCGCCGTGGAAGCCAGCAGTGACGCCTTGTTTCACGCCCTGGGCGACCCCGCGCTCCGGGGGGCATGCTGGCTGTGGGCGCCGCCGGGCGCGGACGGCGCGGCGGCGACCGCGTTGTGGGCGCGGGCGCAGGCCATCATCACCAATTACCGTTACCGGGAGCAGGAGCCGCGCCGGGGGAAACACGAACCCGACGCGGACGAACGGGCCGCCACCCGGCTCAATTACGCGCTGCACGATCTGGCCCCCGGGGTGATCGCCGCCCCCGCGGCCTGGCTGACACGGGCGCGGACCTTCAATGCGGACCGCGAGACCTTGGAGCCATTGCTGCTCGAGCTCAATCACCGCAGCCGCAAGGTGACGGCGGCCGATGACCGCAGCGGGGTCCACGTCGGCCAACCGCTGGGCCGGTATGTGCTGCGCTCACTGGGCCGCAACGACCTGCACCTGCACCGCATTCGCCGCCGCCTGGTGGTCCTCGACGCCCCGCCGGTGAGCATCAATTTTCTCTGGGCCACCCTGCGCCGCATCCGCCGGGTCGATCCGGACACCCTGATCCTGCGCCTGACGCGCTTGCGGGGCGCGGTGGAGGATGATCCCCGCGTCGGGGAGGATCTGGCCATCCTGCAGGCGGTGCGGGAGCATGCCCACCGTCAGGGCGTCGCCCCGACGCTGGCGCATATCACCGCGCCGCACCGGCACCCCAAGGCCAATATCCGCCTGCGGACCGCCGCCACCCCAGTCCCCGCCTCGCTGGCGGACACCACGCGCATTCAGCGGGTGACGCTGCTGCCGATCTTCTATCCCGGGGCGCCGGAGGCGCCGTTGATCCGCGTGCGGCCCTTGCCGCCGCTCCCCCCCGACGCTGAGGTGGAACGGCTCTACCAGGAGAGCGCGGTCAGTCCCCGCGGGCGCCTGCGCCGCTCGGATTTGGTCTACGACCACCTGCGGCAATTGCTGCGCACCCTGCCGGTCTATGCCCATCGTGACATCGTCGACGCCTTTGGTCGCCGCCCGGCCCGGGCGAGCGCCTGATCCACATGGAAATAACGCAGGATCTGCGCTTCGAGCGCCGCAGGAATCGTCACCGTCGTGTCCTCCGCGCAGTTGGACCGCCCCCCGCTTAAGGGCTCAAGGCGCCTGGGCGCC
>JAGVUH010000374.1 GCA_019136395.1 Gammaproteobacteria bacterium | reverse complement strand
ATCGAACAGGCGCAGCTCCCCCTGGACCCGCAAGGCCAGTTGTGGCACCCGCAGGCGCACGCCCACTTCCGCCGGGGTCTGGAAGAAGGCGACGGCCTGGGTGCGGCTAACCTGAGCAGCGGCGCCGATCGCCTCCGCCGCCGTGGCGGTGGTGACGGTGGCCTGGAGCAACACCGTCTCCTCCGGCGTCAAGGGGGCCTTGATGGTCAGGGTGTTGCGGCGATTGTCCCAGGTCACCTTGTCGCGAATCGCCTTCGGCACCGCCCTGAGCGCCGGTTTCTCTTCCAGACCCACCATCACCGGTTGCACCACCACCCGCCCGGCATGGCCCTCCAGATCCAGGCGCGCCTGCTCCGGCCGGGCGGCGGTGACGAAGTCGCTCACCTCCCGCCGCTCGAAGCCGGCGCCCACCACCAGCCGGTCGCGCAAGGCGCTGGCGGTGGCGGCGAAATCCCGCGACACCACGAAGGCGTAGGATTGATTCAGCTCACGCGCCGCCCGGTGGCTGGCCTCTGGCTGGCGCAACACCCGCCCGAGCAACTGCTCCACCGCCGTGGCCGAGTGCAGGGCGGCCATGCTGACCAGGATGTAGGCAAAGGGGCAGTCCCAGCCCTCGGCCAGGGCGCGCTGGGTGATGACGTATTTCACCGGGCAGGCCGGGTCGGCGATGCCCAGGCGGTAGTCTGCGTCGAGTTGCTCCAGGCCGCGCTCCTCCCCGGTCGCCACCAGGAGGGACGCAGGTAGGCGGCCCCGGCGCGCCGCTCCTCCTCGGCGAGTTGCTGGAGGGCCTCCCGCCGGCCGATGGCGTCCGCCAGGCACTGCTGCCAGTTGGGCTCGGTTTCGAGGATCACCGGCAGTTTGATCATCTCCTCCGCCTTCAGCTCGGCGGCGGAGACGCTGTGCAGGACATTGCTGGGGGTGACCTCCAGGTCCGGCGTGGCCGTCAGTTCCAGGACGCCACTGGGGCGGAAGCGCGCCAGCATGTTGAAGGCCAGCGGGGTACGGCTATTGTGGGCCTCGTCCACGATCACGAAGGGGCGCCGCAAGCGCAGCACATTGGCCAGGGACGGGGGAATGATCTTTTCCGCGCCGCCGCCCTCGGTCAGCAAGGCGTCCCGCTGGGTCGGCGAGAGGTGGTCGAAGTGATGCATTAAGGCCCCGCTGGCCTGGTACACCTTGCGGCATTCCTCGTCCTCCACCTGGAAGGCCTGCCGGGTGGCGACGATGATCGTGGTGGCGGTGTCCAGGGTCGCCCGGGTGACGGACTTGGCCTCCTCCAGGTCCATGACCGTGAGCGGGCCCGCGTCCCGCAGGGCCTGATGATAGGGATGCCCACGGTCCTTGAGGGCCCGGAGGGTCTGCTCCCGGATCGGTTTGCTGGGCACCAGCCAGAGGATGAGGCTGTGCTCACTGCGCAGCAGGTGGGTGTTGACCAGCGCCACCGCCTTGGCCGCCAGCCAGGTCTTGCCACCCCCGGTGGGGACGCGCAGGCACAGATAGGGCATATCCACCGGGAAGTCCGCCAGGGGGTTGTAGGCCAAGCCGCGCCCCCAGAGGCGCTCGGTGGTGGCGGTATAGGCGATCGAGGGCGATGGCAGCTCGTGGCAGGCCCTGAAGTAGGACTCCAGGGTGTCGAGCACCTGCGCCTGATAGGTCTTGGGGCTGAAGGCGTTCATGGCTCACACCTCCAGGGCGTAGGGGGTCTGCTTGAAGGTGATGCCCTCGCGTCCGGCACGGTTTCCCAGCCGGCTGGCCGCGGCATAGATCACCTTGGGCCCACCAAACCGCGGCAGCCGGTCGAGGACGGCGCTGGTCAGCACATTGCCGCCCGCCTCCGCCAGGTCCCCCAGGATGCCGTTATAGAGCAGGTAGATGGCCCGGCCCTCGTGCTCGCCCAGCAGGGGGCTATCGGCACGGCCGTAAAAGCCGGTCCCTGTCTCCACGAACCAGACGAACTCAGCCAGTTGGGCGAAGCTCACGTCCCGGCGGACCTGGCCGGTGGGGTCGAACAGGGGTTCTGCGGACAGACGGCAGAACTGGAAGCTGCCGCCGAGACCCGGGACCGGGGTACGCCTTTTACCCGCGAGGGGCTCATAGCCTTCGATGGCCTTCTTCACCCGCACGTGCGTCTTGGTCAGGGCGACCTGGCTGTCCAGTTCCACCAAAATGAATCGCAGGGGATTCTTGAGATGCTGATTCAGCCTCAACACGGCATGCGCGGTGGTGCCCGAACCCCCAAAGCTATCCAGGACGATATCCCCGGGAGCCGCCACCATCCCGATCAGATCAGCAATCACTTCAGAATCTTTCGGGAAAGGGAATGCGCCGGCTCCCAGCATGGACTCCACCTCCAAGGTCGCGGCACGGCCATCCTTGTAGAAGACGCTCAGCATCGGCTCCTCGTTGATCTCGGAGAGATAACTCTTGCGGTTGGGGATGGTCGTGTGATCTTTGCCGAAGTGAATCCTGGGCGGATTTTCGGCCAAGGCCGCCTTGGTGGTGGCCTCTTCCCATCGCCACCCCGTGGAGGGCATGGCACAGGGCTGCCCGGTTACCGGGTGGAGTATGGGATAGCGTGGCCGATTTTCACGACCATCATCAGGGCCATGAAAATTATCTGGAAAATAAAGCCCCCGGTCATCAGACCAGTTGTAATGCTTGTGCGCCTTGCGTGGATCGGTATTGGGCATCGCCCGATACCAGGCCATGATCTCCTGGCGGATCGCGACGTGGTTATGGCCATGCTTACGTCGCAGATCCTCGTAATGACCCAGCACGTCATCGATGCCGGGTTTGCGCCGTCGCCACCTGACATTCCGTTCCTTCAATAGCGCCTTGTTCCGGGCAAAGGCGACGATGTATTCATGGGTCACCGAAACCAGCTTCGAGTCGCCCTTCTTACCCTTCTCCCAGACGATGGTGGCTATCTCGTTAGCGGTGCCGAAGATCTCGCGCATCAAGGCTTGAAGGTTGCCGACCTCGTTGTCATCAATGGAGACGAAGATAGCCCCATCCTCCCGCAGGAACTGCCTGAGCAGCACCAGCCGCGGGTACATCATGCACAGCCAGCGGTCATGGCGGTCGAGAGTTTCCCCCTCCTTGCCGACGACCTCCCCGAGCCAGCGGCGGATCTCCGGGCTGTTGACGTTGTCGTTGTAAATCCAGCCCTCGTTACCCGTGTTGTAGGGCGGGTCGATGTAGATGCACTTCACCTGGCCGGCGTAACGCGGCAGCAACGCCTTGAGGGCATGCAGGTTATCGCCCTGGACGATCAGGTTACCCGTGTCGGCGGGACCGGGTTCCAGCAGCCGGAAGGGCACCTCCCGGTGATGCCTGACGACGGCCTCTTTGCCGATCCAATTCAGTGTAGGCATTGGCGCACTCCAGTGTGGGCTATAGCTGTCCTTCGCCAACCGATTCGCGGCTCGGCCAGCATGCTTCCGTTGGTCTGACGATGCCTTGGTGATCTCAGCGCCAAGCGGCGTCATTGAGGGGTAAGCGCCCAAAATCGTCGATGACCTGGATTTGGCAGGGCGGTTGATCGGACCAGGTCCATAACACCAGGTTGCGGCCGTACCCGCTCCAATCGGCAGCCTGGCCCAGGCTGGCATCCGAGTGGCCCCGCCAAGGCATCTCAGGGGACAGGGCGGCCCCAGGCGCGAAGCTGGGTACGATGGCGCCATGAAATCCGGCGTCCAGCAAGGCATCGACCAGGCGCCAACTGGGGGGTACGAGACCCCGCGCCACCAGGTCCTCCCAAGGACAGGCAAGGTCAGCGGGATCGATCCCTGCGCTGGCCAGCACGGCGCCATCGGTCAGATCCGCGATGGGTTCACAATCCAGACGATAAGCGACCAGCGTCAGTGGCTGCGCCTTGAAGGGCATGCCCTGCTGTGCCTCCATCCAGGCGGTTTTAGGGTCCAGCGCGGTGTACAGGGCCGGTACTCCCCGACGATTGAAGCGCCCGCCATGGCGCGCGGCGCCGGCACCCGAGGTAGGCTCATAGGACCAGCGCGGGTGATGGACGCGATAAAGAATACCGGCCCAGCGCCGTTGGGGTGGTGGCGGGTTCAAGCCAACGCTACCCCCACCGACAAGCGCCCAACCAAAAATGCTACCGGATCAGGCATAGCCGCCCTCAGCGATGCGCGCCAGATAATCCTTGAGCGCCTGCACCCGTCCCTCTTTGACCAGTTCCTCAGCCGTCTTATCGCCAAAGGAGGGCAGGGGCTGAGAGCGGAACCAGGCAAAGGCACGAACCACCGAACCAGTCCAGGGCGTGACCCTATTGATGATCTCAACGGTATCCCGGAGCCGTGCCTGGGTTTGACGGGAATACAAGCGGCTTTGTTTGGAGACGGCATCACGGGATAGTCCGGTGGCCAACGCAAGTTCAGCCTTGGTGACATGCAGCAACTCAGCCAGACGGTCGGTGGCAATGTTGCCCTGATCGGTGATGACCTCTGAGAGGAATTCAGCGGCGGCGGACATGCGACTGCCTCACTTATAGCCCTTAATAGTGGTCATATTATGCGGCAGACGGACGGAATGGCAACCTTCCAACATTGCACGCTTATCCGATGCTCCCGCCACCCCTACTTCGTCAGTTACCCACCCAGGCACAGGGCGTTGGGCGAACTTAATATTGGAAGTTCGAGCCAATTGCAAAATTGCCGGTAGCGATTGAGCCCCAGGTGGGCGAGGGTCAATAGATGGCCCCTTTTCCATACCCTCATCAGCGATTTGGCGCTAAGATTCCCCGCCTGTTTTCCGGCACCCTGACTCAGCCACCAGCCAGACCCATGCCCCA
>JAGVUH010000037.1 GCA_019136395.1 Gammaproteobacteria bacterium | reverse complement strand
CGCGGCGCGACCGAGCCCGCGGAACGGGCCCACGCCAGAGGTATCGTCCGTGTTAACCCGTTACAGCCTAATGGTTTTTGGCCAGGAGGACGCCCTCTACTGGCAAGCGCACTGGGCGATCCTCAGCCTGCTGGCCCGGGCCGAGCCACCCTTCGAGATCCTGGTCTCCACCGACCAGCCCCGCTATTTCCATTGGTTCGGCGACGCCATCCGCGTCCAGGGGATGTCCGCCGACGAACTGAATGACTGGCTCGGTCCCCAGCGGTACTTCTTCCGCGCCCTGATCAAGACCCTGGAGGTCGGCCTGGACGCCAGCCCCAAGGCGGACGTGGCCATTTACATGGATACCGACATGATCGTCAACCGGGATTTCGCTCCCGTCATCGCCGGGGCCCTTCAGGGCGACATCTTCATGGAATGTCTGGAATACAGGCTTTACGACAGCGGTCGCCAGGGCAACAAGGGCGCCAAGGCCCTGTGGCAACTGGTGGGTGACCGGGAGTGGGACGGGGTGCGGATCGACCGCGACACCCAGATGTGGAACACTGGCATCACCGCCGTCTCCGCCGCCAATACTCACCTGGTCAAAAAATCCCTGGCCGTCTGTGACGCCATGCTGGCGGCCGGCATCAGCCACCGCCTGACCGAGCAGATCGCCATGAGCGCCGTCCTCGCCGGCGGCGGCCATGCCCGGGAGATCAATGTCCAAGGCCAGGCACCCTACAATGCCCATTATTGGGGCAACAAACGCGGCTGGCGGGAGCAGATCACTGGCCACCTGGCGAGTATCCACCACCGCGGCCTGACCCTGGCGGAGGCCGTGGACTATTTCCGCGAGCACCCCGTCACCTGCCCCACCCACGTCAAGCGGACGCGCAAATGGCATCGCTACCTCGGCGTCCAGCCAATCCGCTGAGAGACTAAACAGCCTCATCCCAGCCATGTTCACCGACAGCTCCATCCTCATCACCGGGGGCACCGGCTCCTTTGGCCGCGCCTTCGTCAAGACCGTCCTCGACGCCCATCCCCGCACCAAACGCCTGGTGATCTACAGCCGCGACGAGCTCAAGCAATACGAGATGTCGCAGCGGTTCGATCCCGCCCGCTACCCCTGTCTGCGCTATTTCATCGGCGACGTACGGGACTACAGCCGCCTCAAGCGCGCCCTGGAAGGGATCGACACCGTGGTCCACGCCGCCGCCCTGAAACAGGTCCCCGCCGCCGAGTTCAACCCCTCGGAGTTCATCAAGACCAATATCCTCGGCGCCCAGAATCTGGTCGATGCCTGTCTTGAATCCGACGTCAAGAACGTCATCGCCCTCTCCACCGACAAGGCCGCCGCCCCCATCAACCTCTACGGCGCCACCAAGCTCTGTTCCGACAAGCTGTTCACCGCCGCCAACAACATCCGCGGCGGCCGGGACATCCGCTTCGCCGTGGTGCGCTATGGCAACGTCCTCGGCAGCCGGGGCTCGGTGGTGCCCTTCTTCCTCGAACGGCGCAAGACCGGCATCCTGCCCATCACCGATCCGGAAATGACGCGCTTCAACATCTGCCTCCAGGAAGGGGTGGACATGGTCCTCTGGGCCCTGCAGAACGCCCATGGCGGCGAGATCTTCGTCCCCAAGATCCCCAGCTACCACGTCACCGACCTGGCCCAGGCCATCGGCCCGGAGTGCGAGCACCCCATCGTCGGCATCCGCCCCGGGGAGAAACTGCACGAGGAGATGATCACCGCCAGCGACAGCTTCAACACCGTCGACCTCGGCCCCTATTACGCCATCCTGCCCATGGCGGCCAAGTACAGCGTCGACCAGTATTGCGAGCGCAGTGGCTGCCCGCCGGTCGCCCCGGGCTATGCCTACAACAGCGGTACCAACCCCCACTTCCTCACCGTGGACGAACTGCGCCACCTGGTTTCCCGGGAGATGAACGTCAACCTCTGATGCGCGCTCAACCCCCCACCAAACCCCTGTTCGACGGCCAGGCGACTGGGCAGGATACGGTCCGGCTCTTAGCCGCCCGTCGTTTCTCAAACCGGTCACCTGACAAACGCGCCCATCCATGACCCCCTGCTCCCTGAACGCCGCGCCTGACCCCAACCCATGATCCCTTATGGTCGCCAAGCCATCACCGAGGCCGATATCGCCGCGGTCACCGCCGTGCTGCGCTCGGATTTCCTCACCCAGGGCCCCGCGGTCCCGCGGTTCGAGCAGGCCGTCGCCGCCTACTGCGGCGCCGCTCACGCCGTGGCGGTCAACTCCGCCACTAGCGCCCTGCACCTCGCCTGCCTGGCCCTGGGCCTGGGGCCGGGGGACTGGCTGTGGACCTCGCCCAACACCTTCGTCGCCTCCGCCAATTGCGGGCGCTATTGCGGCGCCCGGGTGGACTTCGTCGATATCGCCCCCCGCACCTATAATCTCGATGCCGAGGCCCTGGCCGCCAAGCTGGAGGCGGCGGAGCCCCAGGGCCGGCTGCCCAAGGTGGTGATCCCGGTCCACTTCGCCGGCCAGCCTTGCGACCTGACGGCCATCGCCGCCCTGGCCCAGCGCTATGGCTTTCGCGTCATCGAGGACGCCTCCCACGCCATCGGCGGCCCATCACGGTGTTCAGCTTCCATCCGGTCAAGCTGATCACCACCGGCGAGGGCGGCCTGGCCACCACCAATGACCCGGACCTGGCCGCGCGCATGGCCCGCCTGCGCAGCCACGGTATCAGCCGCGACCCCGCCGAGATGCGGGGCCAGATTCAGGGACAGATTCCGGGCGAACTGGATGCCCCCTGGTACTACCAGCAACTGGAGCTCGGCTTCAATTACCGGCTGACGGACATCCAGGCCGCCCTGGGCTTCAGTCAACTCCAACGCCTCGACGACTACGTCGCCCGCCGCCAGCGCCTGGCGGCGCGTTACGACCGCTTGCTGGCGGAGCTGCCCCTGCGCCTGCCCTACCGCGATCCCGCCCACCGGTCCGCCCTGCACCTCTACCCGGTGCAGGTCCCCGGGGACCGGCGCCGGCTGTTCGACGCCCTGCGCCAGGCGGGCATCGGCGTCAACGTCCACTATATCCCGGTCCACACCCAGCCGGACTATGCCCGTTTTGGCTTCCAGCGCGGCGATTTCCCCGTGGCCGAGGCCTATTATGAGCGGGCCATCAGCCTGCCCCTCTACCCCCTTCTGACCGAGGCGGAACAGGATCAGGTCGTGGCGGCCCTGTGCGACGCCTTGGCTTGACTTCATTGGCGAGACCTTCTCGGGCGCGATGATGATCCGGAATACCCGCCCCTGGCCAAGGAGTGAACCTATGTCACCCAGCATCCTGGTCATCGCCGCGCATCCGGACGACGAAGTCCTCGGTTGTGGTGGCACCCTCCTCAAGCTGGCCCATGAGGGAGCGGAGATTCACCTCGCCTTTCTCGCCGACGGCATCGGGTCGCGCAATCCTGACGCCGGCCGACGCCAGGCGGAGCTGGAGCAACGGCGGACCGCCGCCCGGGCCGCGGCCGATATCCTAGGCGCGGCCTCGATCCATTTCGACGATCTGCCCGACAACCGCCTGGACGGCGTCCCCCTGCTCGAAATCACCCAACGCGTCGAGGCCCTGATCGCTCGTCACCGGCCCGCCACCCTCTTCACCCACCACGGCGGGGATCTCAACATCGACCACCGCCGCACCCATCAGGCGGTGATGACCGCCTGCCGACCCCAGTCGGGCCACCCGGTGCGCACCCTGCTCTGTTTCGAGGTGCCCTCCAGCACCGAATGGCAGCCCCCCGGCTCC
>JAGVUH010000313.1 GCA_019136395.1 Gammaproteobacteria bacterium | reverse complement strand
GGCTGCTCGCGGCGATCGCGGCCGGGGCGCGCGGGCTGCCGGTGCTGTTTCCGGTGCATCCGCGCACGGCGAAGGTCATCACCGAAACCTTGGGCAAACAGGCCCTGCCGTCCTACCGGCCGGAAAGCCAGCATCCAGTACCACCCCCGTCATTCCGGCCGGGAAGCCAGCAGCCAGAACCACCTCCGCCATTCCGGCCGGGAAGCCAGCATCCAGAACCACCTCCGTCATTCCGGACGGGAAGCCGGAATCCAGTGCCAGGGACGGCAACAGAGCCTGTTGCGGCAACGGAGCACGTGACGGCGGCCCAGTACTTACCCGACTTCCCAAACATCCTGCTGGTCGAGCCCCAGCCCTATCTGGAGTTCAATTATCTGGTCAAGCACGCCAAGGCCGTGATCACCGACTCCGGCGGCATCACCGAGGAGACCACGGTGCTCGGCGTGCCCTGCCTGACCCTGCGCGACACCACCGAGCGCCCGGAGACGGTGTCCATCGGCACCAATGCCCTGATCGGCACCGACCCCGCCAAACTGGCCCCGGCGCTGGAGCGGCTGTTTGCCGGGAATTGGCCCACCGGCGGCATCCCACCGCTCTGGGATGGGCGCACCGGGGAGCGGATCGTGGCGGCCTTGGAGCGGGTGCTGAACAGCGGGCATTGAGGTTTGCCTCGTCATACTGTCTTTGCTCCGTCATACCGTCTCTGCCCCGTCATTCCGGCCGGGAAGCCGGAATCCAGAACCACCCCCGTCATTCCGGCCGGGAAGCCGGAATCCAGTGCCATGGATGGCAAGGCCGCAGTCAACCACGGCGCCGCAGCCGTGCGCGGCTCAGCCGTCCCTGGCCTGGGTCCCGGCTTCCCGGCCGGGACGACGGGTCCTTCGAGCTTGACCCCATGACCCCATGACCCCATGACCCTATGACCCCATGACCCCATGACCCCATGACCCTATGACCCTATGACCCGCTGCCCTGCCGTCTATATCTTGGCGAGCAAGCCCAACGGCACGCTCTATATCGGCGTCACCAGCAACCTGCCTAAGCGTGTCTGGGAGCATAAGCAGGACTTGGTGGCGGGCTTTACCCAGCGCTACCAGGTCCATCGGCTCGTCTGGTATGAGGTCTTGGACACGATGGAGGCCGCGATCCAGCTTGAGAAGCGCATGAAAGGCTGGCGCCGGGCCTGGAAGGTGCGCGCCATCGAAGACAAAAATCCCGCTTGGCGGGATCTCTACGAAGACATTTCCGCTGGAGGCTGAACCCGGATGAAGATTCTTTTCCTCAGTGACAATTTCCCCCCCGAGGTCAACGCCCCGGCCTCGCGGACCTTCGAGCACTGCCGCGAGTGGGTCAAGGCTGGCCATGACGTGACGGTGATCACCACGGCGCCCAATTTCCCCAAAGGGGTGGTGTTTCCCGGCTACCGTAATCGCCTCTGGCAACGGGAGGAGATGGAGGGCATCCGAGTGGTGCGGGTGTGGACCTACATCACCGCCAACGCGGGTTTCGGCAAGCGCACCCTGGATTACCTGTCGTTCATGGTCAGCGGCTTTCTCGCCGGGCTGGTGCAACGGCGGCCGGATGTGATCGTCGGTACTTCGCCGCAGTTCTTCACCACGTGCGCGGCCTGGATGCTGGCGGTCTTCCGCTGGCGGCCCTTCGTCTTTGAGTTGCGGGACCTGTGGCCGGAGTCGATCAAGACCGTGGGGGCGATGAATGAATCCGCCGCGTTGCGGGCGCTGGAGCGGCTGGAGCTGTTCCTCTACCGCAAGGCCAGTGCCGTCGTGGCGGTAACCGCATCGTTCAAGCGCAACCTCATCAGCCGCGGCATCGCTGGCGACAAGATCGCGGTGGTCACCAACGGCGTCGATCTGACCCGTTTCCGGCCGCTGCCGCCAGACCTGGCGCTGCGGGATGCGCTGGGCATCCCCCGCGAGGCCTTTGTCGCTGGGTACATCGGTACCCATGGGATGGCCCATGCCCTGGAGACGGTGTTGGAAGCGGCGCGGATGCTGGGCGCGGAGGGGGATGTCGGCCCCACCCCTGACCGTCATGACACAAACTCTGCCGTCCTGCCAGCCTCAAACACTCCCGTCATTCCGGCCGGGAAGCCGGAATCCAGCGCCATGGATGGCAAGGCCGCAGTCAACAACCACGGCGCCGCACCCGTGCGCGGACCAACCATCCCTGGCCTGGGTCCCGGCTTCCCGGCCGGGACGACGGAAGACGGAGGTGATGCCGGCTGCATTCCCTCCGTCATTCCGGCCGGGAAGCCGGAATCCAGCGCCATGGATGGCAAGGCCGCAGTCAACAACCACGGCGCCGCACCCAGGCGTGGACCAACCATCCACTTCATCCTGCTCGGCGACGGCGCCCGCAAGGAGGCACTCAAGGCCCAGGCCGCTAACCTGGGTCTGACCAACGTCCATTTCCTCGACAGCGTGCCCAAGGCCGAGGTACCACGCTACTGGTCCCTGCTGGATGTCGCCATCATCCATCTGCGCCAGGCGGATAACTTCACCCAGGTGATTCCCTCCAAGCTGTTCGAGTGCATGGGCATGGGCATCCCGGTACTGCACGGGGTGGCTGGGGAGTCCGCCGGGATCGTGACACGGGAGGAGGTGGGCCTGGTATTCCCGCCAGAGGATGCCCAGGCCCTGCCCAGAGGATGCCCAGGCCCTGCGCGACGGCGTGCTGCGCCTGGCGGAAGATCCGGCCCTCTACCAGCGCCTAAAGGCCAACTGCCTGGCCGCCGCGCCGCGCTATGAGCGCGCGTCCCTGGCCCGCCAGATGCTAGCGGTCTTGGAAGCGGTGGCGGGTAAAGCCGGAACCGTGTCCGTCACGGGATGAAGCCCTCATCCTCTGCATCCGTGACCTTACCGGCTGAAACCATGACCTCTCACACCGACTGCTGACTGAACGGCCGATAGGGCCCGTCCGTGAAGGACTGACCCTCACATGCTTGGCCATGACCTTGCCCATCGGACGGCCCTGATCCCATGATTTCCCGCTACTGGCACACCCTGCGCTATCTGCGCCCGGTGCAGTTTTACGGGCGTCTATGGTTTCGCCTCTACCGCCCCACGCCTGACCTTCGCCCGGCGCCGGCGGTGCGCCCCGTGCCGGGTCGGTGGGTGCCCCCGGTGGCCAAGCCGGTGTCGCTGCTGGGGCCAGCCACCTTTTGTTTTCTTAATGAGACCCACACGCTGGCCGGGGCCGGCCATGAGGCGGCTGGGGGTAGGGACCCCTGGAATGACCCGGCGCGGGACAAGCTGTGGCTGTATAACCTGCATTATTTCGATGACCTGAATGCTTCCCCCTCTCCCCTGACCCCTCCCCCACGGAGGGAGGAGGGGGGTAAGAAGCCCGGCCTCGACGCAGAGGGGGGTATGCCCGCGGCGCAGATCTCTTCTCTTACCCCCTCCCCCCTGGTGGGGGAGGGCTGGGGCGAGGGGGAGCACACCGAGTCGACACCACGCCAGCCGTGGCACTTGACCCTGCTCCAGCGCTGGGTGAACGAGAATCCCCCCGGTCATGGCAACGGCTGGGAGCCGTATCCAACCTCGCTGCGTATCGTCAATTGGATTAAATGGTCTCTGACCTTCGCCCCTGAGCGGGGCGGGGTGGCGGTTGCGCTGCCGCCGGCCTGCCTCCAGAGTCTGGCCGTCCAGGCCCGCTGGCTGAGCCGGCGGCTGGAGCATCACCTGCTCGGCAATCACCTCTTCGCCAATGCCAAGGCCCTGGTTTTCGCCGGGGCCTTTTTCGTTGGGCCGGAGGCGGACCGTTGGCGGACCCTGGGCCTGCGCCTGCTGGCGCGGGAGTTGGACGAACAGATTCTGCCGGACGGTGGGCACTTCGAGCGCAGCCCCATGTATCACGCCATCCTCCTGGAAGATGTGCTGGATCTGATCAACCTGGCGGGGGCCTATCCGGGGTTGCTCGACGATGCGGTGCTTGCGCTCTGCCGGGTGAAGGCGGTTGCCATGCGCGACTGGCTGGCCGCGATGACCCATCCGGATGGCGAGATCAGCTTTTTCAACGATGCGGCGTTTGGCATTGCGCCAACACTGGCGGATTTGGGGCGCTATGCGGACAGCATACCCACCGTAAGTCAGGCCCACCCATCACCCGCCGCCATCCTGGTCACCATCCCCGTCATTCCGGCCGGGAAGCCGGAATCCAGCGCCAAGGAGGGTAGCGCCGCAATCGTCCGCCGCGTTGGAGCCGTACTCAGCCGTACCGTCCCTGGCCTGGGTCCCGGCTTCCCGGCCGGGACGACGGGAGACGGGGGTCCATCCGGCGGCACGATTCCCGTCATTCCGCCCGGGATGACGGACGTCCCGTGCGGCTGGCTGCGTGATTCGGGCTATGTCCGCCTGGCGGCCGGCCCCGCGGTGGCTATCCTGGATGTCGCCCCCATCGGCCCGGACTATCTGCCGGGCCATGCTCATGCCGATACCCTGTCGTTCGAGCTGTCGCTGTTTGGTCAGCGGGTGATCGTCAACGGTGGGACCTCGCGCTATGGCAGCGGGCCAGAGCGCCTGGCGGAGCGCGGTACGGCGGCGCATAGCACGGTGCAGATCGACGGCGCCGATTCCAGCGAGGTGTGGGGCGGTTTTCGTGTCGCTCGGCGGGCGCGGCCCCGGGAGGTGGCGGTGAGCGTTGCTGACAGCCCCGTCCGGGCCCCTGGTGAGACAGAAGCGGGTCGCCCAGACCGGTGTGATCAGGCCGCGCATGGGGCGTCAAGCCGCAGGCAGGGCTGTCGCGTGTCTGCCGCCCATGACGGTTACCGCCGGTTGCCGGGGCGCCCGGTGCATCGGCGCAGTTGGTGCA
>JAGVUH010000468.1 GCA_019136395.1 Gammaproteobacteria bacterium | reverse complement strand
AACCAGCCCCAGAGCGTATCCAGGCACGGAAGCGACCCCAGCCCGAGCAGGCGGCCGGCCTCCGCGTGACGCACATGCTTAAGTTGCTCGAGGGAGCGCAGGTTGCGCACCGCCATCAGCACGAACACCATGAAGAGGCGCCAGCCGTTGCCGAACAGGCCCATGATTCGCGTGAGCCACGGCCACTGGCTCACCAGGACCAGGATGACGGGAAAGATTCCGGCGTAGCGGCTCGCCTCCCACCCATGGGGCTGCGCATAGGGGCGCTCGGTCACGGCCGCCAGATCCGGTGCCGGCGCGACCGGGCGCGACCGCGCGGCGCCGAGGGTATCGGTCATCGCCGGCTCCTCGAGCACATACGCGGCCGGTGCCGCGGCCTCACCCTCCCAGGCCAATTCAACCTGTACCTGCTCAGCCTGCTCACGCCGCGCCCGGCGCAACGCTTCCAGTTCGCGCGCCTTCGCGCCGGGGCGGCACTGGGTGACGTTCCGATGCCGATGGTGCGCTTCGTCCTTGCTGCGGGCGGGGCTGTAGCCGTGCAACAGCCCCTGGATGCCAAATTCCCGATAGCTCTCCCGATAATTGTGCAGGGTCTGGCGGCTAAGCTGCAGCGCCTCAGCCAACCGCGTCTGGTTGACCCCCTGCTGCAGCAGTTCCACCACCAACAGCCGCCGTTCAGCCTTGTCGCGCAGATTCACCCGCTTGCTCAGGTAGCCGCGGTGATAGACATCGCCACGCCCGCGCGGGCCGTGGGGAAGATCGAGGGCGTACCCCCGGCCCAGCTCAACCCGCCGACCGGCGGGTGACGGCGCGGCGGACTCGCTAAGCAACTCGATCTGGGTCACGGTGCGGCTCCTGATGACAGCGGTGGCTCAGCGCGGATTATGCCTCTTTATATTTAACAAATCAAAAATATATTCAATATTATCAGTTACACAGGCGTGTGAATGTCCAATATTGTGAATCACTGCCGGTGGGCGGAAACGTCCAAAAAAAGCCGGTAATCAACCAAATTCAGGGGGTTGCCCGGGAGAAAATTTCCGATTCCGGGAGGTCTGGACATTACACATACTGGGGGGTAGTATGGTTCTGACCACCCCAGCCCCCCCGCCCACGCGAGGCGGAGTGTTTCAATCATTGATGACCGCGGTCAGGATAAATCATGCACACGCACGACCTTAGCGCCTGGGTTCATGAGCACGTCTTTGATACCGGCAGCCAGGCGGCCGAACGGGGCACCCGCCTGGTCATGGCGATCACCGCCGTCATGATGGTGGTGGAGATTGCCGCCGGCCTGTGGTTCAACTCCATGGCCCTGCTGGCGGACGGCCTGCACATGAGCTCCCACGCCTTCGCCATCGGCCTGTCCGCCTTCGCCTACGCCGCCGCCCGCAAGTACGCCCGGGACCCCCGCTTCGCCTTCGGCACCTGGAAGATCGAGGTGCTGGGCGGCTTCGCCAGCGCGGTCTTCCTGCTGGGGGTGGCGGCCCTGATGGTGATCGGCTCCATCGAGCGCATCCTTTCCCCCCAGGTCATCCATTACCGGGAAGCCATCATTGTCGCCGTCATCGGCCTGGTGGTGAACCTGGTGAGCGCCCTGATCCTGGGCAAGGCCCATGACCACGGACACGACCATCACCAAGACCACGATCACCCCCATCACGGCCATGGCCACCAGCATGAGGACCTGAACCTGAAGTCGGCCTACCTCCACGTCATCGCCGACGCGGTCACCTCGGTACTCGCCATTATCGCCCTCGTCGGCGGCTGGATGTACGGCTGGAACTGGCTGGACCCCCTCATGGGCCTCATCGGCGCCGTGCTGGTGGGCCGGTGGGCCAAGGGGCTGCTGGGGGACACCGGCAAGGTGTTACTGGACCGGGAGATGGACCACCCCGTCGTCGAGGAAATCCGGGAGGTGGTGGAAACTGGCCCCGCGGCGGGCGAGACCCGCATCACCGACCTGCATGTCTGGCGCGTGGGCAAGGGGGCCTACGCCTGCGCCCTCAGCGTGGTGACCCACGACGTCACCCTGACGCCGGCCCGGTTGCGCGAACAGTTGGCGGTGCACGAGGAAATCGTCCATTCCACCATCGAAATCCAGCTTTGCCCGGAAGCGCATCAACCCGCCTGACACCCTCCCCGGCTGGGCAGGGCCAGGGTGCGGCCTGTTTCGGGCTGCATCCATCGCAAGCAACCCGTGAACCACCCCCGCCCGCCCCCCCATGACCCCTTCCCGACTCCCGACCAAAGGGCGCCGTAGCCACAAACGGCGCCGCCGGTCGGCGGCGAACAGTCTGGGATTGGTCATTCAGCACGTACGCTAGCGCGAATAGAGTCCAGGCGCGGCGGTCTCGCGGTCAGGGCGGACGATGGTGGCCTGAAACTCGATGGCGTGCGTGACCGGGCCGCCTGGCAGGGTATCGTCGGGGAAGGGCTTGCTCACTCTGCCACTGGTGGGCAGATCGCGGATGTGTCAGAAAATGGGGAAAGGGTAGCCGTCCCCAAAGGGATTGGCCGGCCGGGCGCGGCCCTGACGCTTGACGGTAACCGCGTCGCCGATCTTGACCCGGCTGAAGAGCAGCTTGGCGTCCTCGTATTTCAGGCGCACGCAGCCGTGCGAGTCCGCATGCCCCGGCAGCCAACCCTCGTGGATGAAATAGGGCCCATAAAACTGCAAGGAGTAGGGCATGGGGGTGTTCTGGTCGAAGTAGTTGGTGTACTTGCCGGAACGCTTGTCCTCGTCCTTGGACAGGACGCGGAAATTCCCCGCCGGGGTCGGGTGCTGGGGGGAGCCGGAGGAGATGGGGCCGCTGGCGAAGACGCGGTCATCCTCCCGGTATTCAAAGGTCTGGGAGTCGAGAAAGATGGTGATGGCGCGTTTTTGCCCCGGCGGGATGGCGTAGCGCGGGTCCTCCGGCGAGCGGAAGCGGCGCTCCTGCCGGGCTTGCTCGGCTTCCAGCCCCTCCGGGGTTGCCTCCTGGTGGGCGCAGCCGGTTCCGGCCAGTGAGCCGGCCAGCAGGCTGGCGATGACGAACTGGATGTTGGACATGGCTCCCTCTCAAGTACCTTGTTCCCAAGCATGGACCAGGATGTTGAGCGGTGCAACGTGCACCGTGGCGGGCAACGCGGTGGCGTGGCGCCAGCAGCCCCATTTGCCGGTCAACGCGACCAGACGCTGGAGAAATGGGTCCGCCTTGATGTCCGTCATAACCAACCGCCAGGGGAGCGGATTAAAATCCCAGCAATTTTTCCCTCAGGGACTGCTGCATGGCCTCCTCCACCACCCTCGAACTCGTCTGCCCCGCCGGCAGCCTGCCGGCGCTGAAAACCGCCATCGATCATGGCGCCGATACCGTCTATCTCGGCTTCAAGGACGCCACCAACGCCCGCAACTTCACCGGCCTCAACTTCGACCCGCCGCGCCTGCGCGAGGGTATCGCCTACGCCCACGCTCGGGGGCGCAAGGTGCTGTTGGCCCTCAATACCTTTCCCCAGGCGAGCAACTGGGCGGACTGGACCGCGGCGGTGGACCGGGCCGCCGAGTTCGGGGTCGACGCGGTGATCATGGCCGACGCCGGGCTCATGGCCTATGCCACCAAACGCCATCCCCAGCTGCGGCTCCACCTGTCCGTGCAGGGCTCGGCCACCAGTTACGAGGCCATCAACTACTATCACGAGCGCTTCGGCGTGCGGCGGGCCGTCCTGCCCCGGGTCCTGTCCCTGGCCCAGGTGGAGAACGTCATTACCCACACTGCGGTGGAGATCGAGGTCTTCGGCTTTGGCGGTCTGTGCGTCATGGTCGAGGGCCGCTGCGCCCTGTCCGCCTACGCCACCGGCGAGTCGCCCAACTGCCAGGGCGCCTGCTCGCCGGGGCAATGGGTGCGCTGGGAGGAGACCCCCCAGGGCATGGAGACTCGCCTCAACGGCATCCTCATCGACCGCTTCGCCCCCGGCGAGCGCACTGGCTACCCGACCCTGTGCAAGGGCCGCTTCGAGGTCAACGGCGAGACCTATTACGCCATCGAGGAGCCCACCAGCCTCAACACCCTGGAGCTGCTGCCGGAGCTGGCCCGCATCGGCGTCCGCGCCATCAAGATCGAGGGCCGCCAGCGCAGCCCGGCTTACGTGACCCAGGTCACCAAGGTGTGGCGGGCGGCCATCGACAGCCTGCGGGCCGGGCCGGAGCGGTTCAAGGTCGCGCCGGCCTGGATGGCGGAACTCAACAAGGTCTCAGAAGGCCAGAGCCATACCCTCGGCGCCTACCATCGGCCGTGGAAATGACGGTTTCCCCGCGGGCCATCCCCGGCATCAGGTTACTTGATCCGTCCCGATGGGTTGGAGGGAGGGTCGGGTGGCGTCTGGCGGGGGCGTGCATGGCAGGGATGCCATGCCCGAGCCTCCATGGACGGATTCACGGCGTCCCCCGCCAGACGCCACCCGACCCGGGAGCGCCTGCCCATCGTACTCTGGTCATTTTCCCAGAGCGCCCATCCACTTCTGCTTAGGAACCCAAAGGGATGAAACTCGCCCTTGGTCCATTGCTGTACTACTGGCCCCGCCAGGAGACCCTGGCCTTTTACGCCGACATCGCCGCCAGCCCGGTGGATACGGTCTATCTTGGCGAGACCGTCTGCTCCCGCCGGCATGAGCTGCGCCTGGACGACTGGTTCGGCCTGGCCCGGGACCTGGCCGCCGCCGGCAAGGAGGTGGTCCTGTCCACCCAGAGCCTGATCGAGTCCGAATCGGACCTCAAGACCCTGCGCCAGATCACCGGTCAGAGCGACTTTCGGGTGGAGGCCAACGACATGGGGGCCGTCCGCCTGCTGGAGGCCAACCAGGTCAGCAACTGGATCGCCGGGCCGACCCTGAACATCTTCAATCCCCAGACCCTGGACCTGCTGATGGCGGCCGGGGCGCGGCGCTGGGTCGTCGCGCCGGAGATCTCCGGGGCCGACCTGGCGGCGGTTCGCGCTGGCCTGGCCCAGCCCATCGAGACCGAGGTCTATGCCTATGGTCGCCTGCCCCTGGCCTACTCGGCGCGCTGCTTCACCGCGCGTCACTTCAACCTGCAAAAGGACGCCTGCGAATTCCGCTGCCTGTCGGTCGAGGATGGCATCGTGCTGCGCACCCGGGAGGGCGAGCCCTTCCTCACCCTAAATGGCATCCAGACCCAGTCGGCCCGGGTCCACAACCTGCTCGCCGACCTGCCGAACCTGGCCGGCCGGGCCGAGGTGCTGCGCATCGGCCCTCAGGGGGCCCATACCCTGGACATCGTCACCCTGTTCCGCGCCGCCCTGGATGCCAAGCTGACCCCGGCCGCCGCCCTGAATGCCAGCCGTGACTACATGCCCGAGGCCCCCTGCAACGGCTTCTGGCACGGTCGGCCCGGGGTTGAGCAGTACGTCGCCGCCTGATCTGACACAAGCCGAACCGAGAGGCAGCGACAAACCTCGCGCCTGGAAGCTGAAGATTGATTACATCAACGAGATAGCAAGTCGTAGGCGGTGAAAAATACCCTGTTTCCACACCAGCCTTGACCCTGACCCTGATCGTGCCCACCCGGACTGGACCCGCCTCATGACCTTTCCGCCTCGTCTGCCCTCGCCGCCCCGCTTCCTCGCCGAGCCCCTCGACCGGCTGCGCCGCCGGATCGACGAACGGCTGGACAATCCCGGCATTCCCGATTTCAACCTGCCGCCCGCCGTGGCCCGGATCATCTCACGGCTCCCGGCCCAGCCCCCCGCCCTGGCCCTCACCACGGCCCTGAATCTGGCCCTCGACCGCATCCTGCCCCGGGACACCCTTGAACCCCTGCAAGGGCGCTGGCTGCGCCTGGTTATCACCGACGCTGGTCTGACCCTCGATTTTCACCTGGCCGGCAAGTTTTTCCGGCCAGGCCGCCCGGGTCGGCCTGGCTTGCAAAACAGTCATACCGGGCAAGGCGGTCATGGCGGGCACAGCGGGCATACCTGGCAAGGCGATCAAGCCGGTCATGGCGGGCAAGGTGGACACGGCGGGCAAGTCGGGCAAGGCTGGAAAAGTGGGCCAGGCACTGGCGCTAAACCCGACGTCACCCTGACCGCACGGACTCGCGACTACCTGGCCCTGGCCCTGCGCGAGGAAGATGCCGATACCCTGTTCTTCAGCCGCCGCCTGCGCATGGAAGGGGCCACGCATCTGGGCCTACTGGTCAAGAACACCCTCGACGCCGTGGACTGGTCCGCCTTTCGGGAACGCCTGGAGCGCTTTCTACCCCCACGCGGCGAAGAGGCGGGCCGCTACTCGGCGGTTTGATCGGGCCAAGCCGGCAGGCTTGAGCCTGCTCACCAGGTAAGCCGCGGGCCCACCTGGTGGCCGTCATGGGTGTGGGCTAACTACCTACTTCTCCTTGGCGGCGGGTGCGGCCTGAGCCAGGAGCGGCGGGTAGGCGTAGGGAACCGTCGG
Source organism: Gammaproteobacteria bacterium (assembly GCA_019136395.1). The sequence continues at coordinate 7,359 of JAGVUH010000468.1, read as the reverse complement.
ACCGTAGTAGGGATAGGCGAGGAATGGAGTGCCCCAGCCGTAATAGCGATAGGGGTTGTAACCATAGTAGTCGTAGCCCCAATAACCCGGTCCACCCCAGTAGCCGGGTCCACCCCAATAACCGGGCCCCCACCAGCCCGGACCACCCCAGCCGCCAAAGCCGAAGCTGAAACCGAAGAAGCCGCAGAAGGCTTGAGATTGAGTAGGCACCGCCAGCGAGAGGACCGCGACCAGTGCCGCCGCAAGGAACGAATGGCGAAACATGCTACACCTCCTGACGCGTTTCCCGCCTCCGGGCCCCCGGAGGGGATCACAACGCGGTCTTGCACTGTAGGTATAGCATATTAGTGACTACTTATTTATATAGTTGCTTACGCTATACCCTCTTCGTCCGTTTGAGCCGCTGGCTGAACAGCGGTCAGCCTTGGGCATCCACCCCGTGCCGGTGAAAAATCAGCTTGGCCAGGTCGATGCCGATCACCGCGCCAGCCGCTCTTTGCTATGCTCAATCATGGGTCCGCTTCGTCCCCTAGGATGTCGATGTTGGTTACAACGTCCACCGTGCTCGCTTGAGGGGGGAGGCTAAGGCGTCCAATTCCGTTGACGAGGTTGGTGACAACGTCCAACGCGCCCGCTTGGGGATAAGTCAATGCCCCCGTTTCTCTTCTCACATCGAAGTCGCCGCTTCTTGGCGGTAAGCGTCGTGGTCTGTCTGGGAGCGGCGGTGCTGATCTGGGCCCTCTGGCCCTGGTTGCCCATGGGTAAAGACAGCCGTCCGCGCACCCTTGTCCTTTACGGTTTCAGCATCCTGGAGCCGACCATCACCAAGACCCTGTTTCCCGCCTTCCGGGAAAAGTGGCGGGCGGAAACCGGGGAGGATGTGGAACTGATCAGTTCCTTCGCCGGTTCCGGGACGGTAACGAACCAGTTGATCATGGGCGTGCCGGCGGAAATCGCCATCTTCTCCACCGAACTGGACGCCCAGCGTTTGCTGGAGGCGGGGGTGGTGAGCGGCGAAACCTGGAAACGCCTGCCCCATGGCGGGGTCATCAACCGCACCCCCTTCGTGATTGTGACCCGGGCGGGAAACCCCAAGGGGATTCGCGATTTCTCCGACCTGACCAAACCGGGGGTCGGCATCATTCACCCCGATCCCCTCACCTCGGGCGCCGCCAACTGGTCCATCCTGGCGGAATACGGGGCGGCCATGACCCGGCCTGGCGCGACGCCCGCCGATGGCCAGGCGCTGCTCCTTGGCATCTGGCGCAACGTGGTGTCCCTGGCGGGCAGCGGCCGGGCCGCCAGAACCCAGTTCGATAGCGGATTTGGCGACGTGCTGATCACCTACGAACAGGATGGGCTGGCGCAGGGCTCCCGCGAGGGGCCCGCCCATGAGCTCATCTACCCCCGCTCCACCATCCTGAGCGAGCACACCCTGGTGGTCATCGACCGGAACATCTCCGGGGAACAGCGGGATCTCATCCAGGCGTTCACGGATTTCATTTGGAGCGAGGAAGGGCAGCGGCTCTTCGTCGAGTGCGGATTCCGTAGCGTGAATGAAACGCTGAACGGGAGTAATCCTGAATTTGGCGCTATCCAGGTGCCATTACTGGTGTCGGACTTCGGCGGTTGGAACCGGGCCAAGCGGGAGGTCATCGACGCGGTCTGGAAAAACCAGGTATTGAAGGAGATAAACCAATGAATGCCGAACTGACGTACGGCAAAGGGATGTCACGGCTGTTGCCCGCCGGTTTCCTGGTGCTGGTCATGTTGCCCCTCCTGCTGTTGCCACTGGCCTCCGTGTTCGTCTATGCCCTGAAGGGGGGGCTGGACGATTTCGCGGCCGCCCTGATCACCCAGGACGCCCTGTTCGCCCTCCGTTTCAGCCTGCTGATCGCCTTGGCCACGGCCGCGGTCAATACCGTTCTCGGCACCTACGCGGCCTATGTCCTCAGCAAGACCCGTTTTCCCGGTCGGGAACAGCTCGGGATTGTCCTCAACCTCCCGGTCGCCATCCCCAACGTGGTGGTCGGCACCTCCCTGTTGCTGTTGTGGGGCCCCATCGGCCTGTTCGGGGAACTGCTGACGCCTCTCGGGATTCAGCCCATGTTCACCCCCATCGCGGTCCTGCTGGCCCACATCTTCGTCACCCTACCCTACATGGTAGGCGCGGTCAGACCGGTGCTGGACGACCTGGAGACCACCTACGAGGAGGCCGCCTACACCCTGGGCGCCAGCCGCTGGCAGACCTTCCTCCACGTCGTGTTCCCCGCCATGCGGGGCGGTCTGATCACCGGTGCCCTGCTCACCTTCGCTCACTCCCTCGGCGAGTTCGGGGCCACGGTGATGGTGTCGGGGAATCTGCGACTGCGCACCCAGACGGCACCGCTGTACATCTACACGCAGTTCGAGAGCGGCAACATCGAGGCCGCCAACGCGGTGGCCGCCGTGCTGGCGATCCTGTCCTTCCTGCTGTTTTCCATCATCATTGGCATGGCCAGCAGGTCCCGCGCCAGGAGAGCCCGGTCGTGATCCGGGTCCGCGGCACTCACCGCCACGTCAGGAGGGGCAAGCGATGATCCGCATTGAGAACATTGGCAAGAAATACGGCGACTTGTGGGTGGTGGCAGGGGTCTCGCTGGAAGTGAACGAGGCCGAGTTCGTCGTCCTGTTGGGCCCCAGCGGTAGCGGCAAGAGCACCATTCTGCGCATGGTGGCCGGCCTGACCACACCGGACGAGGGGCGAATCCTGCTCAACGCGGCGGATATTACCCGGCTGCCGCCGCAACAACGGGGTTTCGGCTTTGTCTTTCAGAACTACTCCATCTTTCCATACATGACCGTCGCGGAGAACATCGGCTTCGGTCTGAAAATCCGCAAAGCGCCCCCGGCCGAACGGCGGCGACGAACGGCGCGCCTGCTGGAAATGGTCGGACTGGCGGGATTGGGCGCACGCTACGCGCACCAGCTATCGGGAGGACAACTGCAGCGCGTGGCCCTGGCCCGCGCGCTGGCCTACGATCCCAAGGTGCTGCTGCTGGACGAGCCTTTCGGCGCGGTGGACGCCAAGACGCGCATCCAGCTCCGCAAGTCATTGAAGGAAATCGTCAGGGAGATGGGGGTGACGACCCTCATGGTGACCCACGACCAGGAAGAGGCGTTTGAGTTGGCGGATCGCATCGCGGTGGTCAACCGGGGACGCATCGAGCAGTGCGCCCTGTCCAGCGAGGTCTACTATACCCCCGCCACCCGGTTCACGGCCGATTTCGTGGGGGATATCAACTTCATGGAGGGGAAGATCTCCGCCAGCGGTCCCGATCTGTGCGAGATCGAACTAGCCATCGGCAGCAGGGTGCGGCGGCGCGGCGCCTATCCATACGCGCCGGGATCGCCGGTCCTCTACGGCATCCGTCCCGAACAGATCCGGGTCAGTTTGCTGGAACCGCAGGCGCATGAAAACGGTATCCAGGGGGTCATTGAGAAGCGGCTGTTTCTCGGCGATGCCACCCAGTATGCCATCCGTCTGGAGGGGGGACGGCTCCTGGAAGTGAGGATTCTGAACTATCTGTTTATCGAAGGCATGGTCATGCCCTACGAACTCAACGAGCGGGTCTGGCTGATCTGGAGCCAGGGCTCGGGGATCATTCTTGACCACGGCAATGGCAACGGCACGCGCGACTGAGCTTCCGTTTGAAAAACCAGCCATAGTGCCGCGCGAGGAAAATCCTCAACCCAGGGAATCGATGTAGGCGGAGGAGACCTTCGGTTCCACGCCGGTGATGCGGGCATGCTGGGCCAGGTGGAAGACCTTCACCATCAGCATGACGATCCCCGTGGTCCAGGCGAAGGTGAACATGCCGGACAAGGCGATGATCATGTTCATCATTTTCCACCCCTCCGGCATCAGGTCCGTGCTAAAGCCCACGGTGGTGTAGGTGCTGCCGCAAAAGGTGATCGCATCCCGCAAGTTCGGTATCAGGCCCAGGGCGAAGATCATCAGCGCCCAGATGACGATCTCCCCGATATGGGTCAGGGTCAAAAAAAAGATACTGAAATAGAAGAGAAATTCCACCCGCCAGTAAGCGCGATGGTGGAGGAGGGCGCGACTGTGCCGCTCGAACCTGGAGTAGATCTGGGCGATGGACAGGCCGTGAAAGCCGAGGATGACCATGAGCCCCACGCCCCCCACCACGAAGTCGGGGAGGTCATAGCCGATGGCGATGGCGCTGAGGTTGTCGATGACCTGAGCCGGCACCGCGGGGGCGAGGGCCGTCGCGACTTCCGTGGTGAGTGGGCCGGGGGTGATGGGGTCTGACATCTTGATCGCTTCCTAAGCCCTCGATGCGGGCTGGGCGGACAGGGAAAAGCGCCGCGTAGGCCTCGATTTCGGTACGGAAAATGGGGGAGCAGGGTAGCCTGGATTAGCGAGGGGATGGCGTCATCCGGAATGCGTTGGCGTTAGTTGGAATGCGTGTCAGACGTTCCGCGGATTGCGCCTTTCCTGGCAAACCGGATGCGCCTCCATCACCAGCTTCTGGAAATCCTCAGCCGGTAGGGGCTTGCCATAGAGATAACCCTGATAGATGCCGCAGCCCTCGGCCTCCAGAAAGTCCCGCTGGGCCTGGGTCTCCACCCCCTCGGCCACCACCTCGATGCCCAGGCTGTCGGCCATGCCGATGATGGTCCGCACGATGATGTCGTCCGTGGCCTTGATGCCGATGTTGTGGACGAAGGCCTGGTCGATCTTGAGCTGGGACAGGGGCAATTGGGTCAGGTAGGCCAAGGAGGAGTAGCCGGTGCCGAAGTCGTCCAGGGAGAAGCTGACCCCCAGGGAATTCAGGACCTTCATCTTGCGCACGCTGTCGCCGACGTCGTCGAGGATGGCGCCTTCGGTCAGCTCCAGCTTGAGGCGGTCGGGCGCGATGCCCTGGCGCCGCAAGGTGCGCCGCACCGCGTCGACGAAATCCAGGTCGCGCAACTGGCGGGCGCTGACATTAACGGCGAGCTGGAGGTCGCCGAGCCGGGGGTCTCCTTCCCACCCCTTGAGCCGGGCGCAGACCTGATCCAGGACCCATTCCCCGATGGGGACGATGAGCCCCGTCTCCTCCGCCAGGGGGATGAAGGTCATGGGCGAGACCATGCCCCGTTCCGGGTGCCGCCAGCGCAGCAGGGCCTCGGCCCCCAGGGGCCGGCCGTCGGTGGCGACCTGCACCTGGTAATGGAGGACGAATTCGTCGTTGGCCATGGCGCGACGCAGGTCGGTCTCCAGAAAGGCGCGCTGGGAAACCAGCGACTCCATCTCCGGATCGAAGACGCAGAGCCGGTTGCGGCCCTGGTTCTTGGCCTGGTACATGGCGATGTCGGCCTTCTTCAGCAGCTCGCCGGGGGTGGCCCCGGGGTCCTGACCGAAAAGGACCAGGCCGATGCTAGGGGTGCTTAGGTAGTCGTGGCCGGCGAGTTGGTAGCTGGCGTTGAGGGCGAAGAGGAGCCGCTCGCCAGCCTCCTCGGCCTGGCTTTGCGCCTCATCCGCATCGGGGCTGAGCTCTTCGAGCAGGACCACGAATTCGTCGCCGCCCAGGCGGGCCACGGTACCCTTGGGTGCCGCCTCGTCCTGGAGGCGCCGCGCCACTTCCTGCAGGAGCAGGTCGCCGATGCCATGGCCCAGGGTCTCGTTGAGGGTACGGAAGTTATCCAGGTCGATGAGCAGCAGGGCCCCCAGGTGCAGATGGCGGGTGCTGGCGGCCAGGGCCAGGGTGAGGCGGTCCGCCAGCAATTGGCGGTTGGGCAGCTTGGTCAGGCTGTCATGGGAGCTGAGGTGGGCGATACGCTCCAAGGTCTCCTGGCGCTCGGTGATGTCGCGGGCATAGGCGACGAAGACGCACTCGCCGCGTCGCTTCCGGGCGGCCAGGGTGAGCTCCAGGGGAAACTCGCTGCCGTCGGCGCGCAGGCCGGCCATCTCCTGGGTCTTGCCCATCCGTGGCGGGGGATGGGTGGCCAGCGCCCGCGCCAGCCATTGACGGTGAGCCTCCCGGAACAGGGTCGGCAGCAGCTTCTCGGCGAAATCCTCATCCAGGATCTGATCGATGCGCCAGCCGAAGATCCGTTCCGCCTGGGCATTCCAGCCCGTGATCCGGCCGTGGCTGTCCAGCTCGATGACCCCATCCGGCGAGGCGTCGACCAGCATCTTGATCCGCTCCAGGTGTTCCTTGAGGCACTCGTCCGCCGTTCGCAACTCCTGCTCGATCCGCCGACGCTCGGCGATCTCGCGGATCAGGTGGGTGGTGTTGGCGGTCAGGGAGCTGTAAATCGCCAGGACCAGGCTGACGAGGACGCTGGCGGAGCCCCGCATCTCCTCGGTGGCCCGGGTCTTGGCGGTCTCGAGGTCCAGACCGGCCTGGCATCCCAGCACCACCTTGGCCAGGTAGCGGTCCTTCTCCAGGATGTGGGAGGCCAGCCAACGGGTGAGCAGGGACAGCAATTCCTGGACCAGTTCCTCCACGGGTCGGTCGCCAGCATCTTCCTTGGCCTTGAGGACGCTGGCGATGAAGGCCTGGTGTTCGGCGCGATGAGCGGTCTCCGCCGGATCTTCGGCTAGGTATTCTCCCCAGATACCCTCCTCGGTCGCGAAGTGGTAGAGGGTGTAATCGACCAGACCAGCGAGGATGACATCCAGGCCCAGTTCCTGGGAGGGGAAGGCAACGTGGGTGGCGAGGTCGTTGAGGATCTCGACCAGGCGCCGGTGCTGCTCGTCGATGCGCTCGATGCCCGTGGCGAAGTTGTCGTTCCAGGGGAAGATGGCGATGCTGCTCATGGTGTCGGGCCGTCAGCCAGCGGTGTCCCGTGTTCAGGTCCTACCCCTGCGCAATCATTCATGGTTTCTCCGGGTCGGGTAATGCCTGGCGGGGGACGCCGTGAATCCGTCCCTGGAGGCTTGACGACCGCATCCCTGCGGTCGACACCCCCGCCAGGCACCACCCGACCCTCCCTGCATAGGTTCAAAGCGCATGGCATGGTTAGTTGGCCTCGGGCTCATAGGCTAGATTGGGCGCCAGCCAGCGCTCCATCTCCGCCAGGGACAGGCCCTTGCGCTCGGCGTAGTCCGCCACCTGGTCGCGGCCGATCTTGCCGACGGTGAAGTAGCGGGCTTCGGGATGGGAGAAGTAGAGGCCACTCACCGCCGCGGTGGGGACCATGGCCTTGGACTCGGTGAGCCAGATGCCGGTGTGCCTTTCCACATCGAGGAGTTGCCACAGCAGGTCCTTCTCGGTGTGGTCCGGGCAGGCGGGGTAGCCCAGGGCCGGGCGGATGCCCTGGTAGCCCTCGGCGATCAGTTCCTGGTTGCTCAGGTCCTCGTCGGCG
>JAGVUH010000114.1 GCA_019136395.1 Gammaproteobacteria bacterium | reverse complement strand
TTGCCGTATCTCCAGCTACCTTCAGTCCATGGCCTACCGCGGCTATAACCCGCTCGTCGCCATCCAGATGGCACTCTCCGGGCAGATTTATGCGGAGGGGAGCGAGTAGTTACGGGAAATATTAGCATACCGTCACCTTTATGCAACAAGGGCCCCCTTGATGAAACCGTCCTGGGCGCCAGGATCCTGCGGAGAATCCATGGCGCGCCCCGTGCCAACCGCGCCAGCTACCAGCGTGCCGACCCATCCGCCCTTTTCTGCCTCCCAGATGGCGTCCCACCCAAGGCGAGACGCGTGGTGGACCCAGGGGGAGAGCGGATGCGGGTCGGATCGCGGAGCCATGGTAAGAAGATCCGCGGTGTTGGCCGGAAGCCAAACCTTGAGCACCCCAGCGGGTCGCAACAGGCGACGCGACTCGGTTAACCACTGCGACGGCGTCATTGCAGACAGTCGCCCGGGATCCCAGAGAAGCAACTCCGCAAAGGATCCCCACAACCAGGGTCCGAGGGTACGGGCCAGTTCAGGGACCTCCGGCCCCAGTGCATCCGCCAGTGTCGCCTCATGGCAGAGGAAGCCGGGGCGAGGCTGACTGTCCGCCCCGATCTGCAGGCGCAGCTTGGCATTGGGCCCCTCCACTGGATCAAGCCATGCCGGTATCCGCCGCGCCCAATAGTGGAGCGCCTCGCGGCCCAAGGTGTACCAGTCGGGGCGCCGATGTAGCCCAATTTCCTGGCCATTGAGCCGCCAGAGGCTTTCGGCTGGGGTGGGCAAGGCCCCAAACCAACTCACTACGGCCTGGATATGCCGGCTGGCCAGATAGCCACTGAAGAGGATGTCGTCGTGGCACTGGAAGGCTGGGCAGGCATTCAGATGGGCCAGGATGTCGTCGCCGAAAAAATCCCGGCGGTAGATGACGCCGCGGTATCCCTCTAACACCCTGACCGGCTGAAACATGCCGGCTTTTGGCACTTCCTCGTTCCAGTGGATGACCTTTGGCCCGTCCGCGCTAGCGGCGAGGCTCCAGCCAGTAAAACCAATAGCCCGCGCCGGAAAGAGCCGGGCGGCGTTGCCAAGTTTTTCGATGAGGTCGGCTGGATACTCAATGTCATCATCCACGACGACCAGTCGGGTGCGCGGATCCGTTTCGACAGCCAGGCAGGGCAGTAGCTTGGTGGCCGGCCCGAGATCCGGCGTTAGCCGCGCCTCAACTCCGGCGATCCGCGGGCAAGCCGCGATACCACCAAAACGTTCCGCCGGACACCATAGATAGATAGCATCGGGAGGACGGGTCTGACGCCGTAGGGAAGCTAGGGTCCGCGCGAGCAGGTTAACCCGCTCGGGGAGCGTGGTCAGCGAGACAACGATGCGCATCGATCAACGGCAACTCCGTTCAGAGACAAAATCAACTAAGCCATCACTTGAGCAGAGTCACTCCCCGACGAAACCAAGATCTTCAGGATGTTCGCCGTGAGGATAGGGAATCATCTTAAATATCATCGGTGTCAGTCAGGACGACCATGGGCTTGCACGCGACCCCGACCCGAAGATAACATCCCTGTGGCTCCGGAATCCGTCTGTTTCAGGGCCTAACCCTGGGCCGCGCGGAAGCGGCATCCTGGTTGAATAAGCCCCCCCCGAGATTCCCCAGCCATTAAGCCACTACCAAAGAGAACTTCCAATGGCCAGCGTGCGCCCCCTGAAAATCGTGATCTGCGGCCCCTACAAATCCGGCACCACCGGCCTATACTACAAGATTTCCAATTCCTTCCCCGGCAAGTTCAGGGGGATTTTCGAGCAGGACCATTTTACCCAGATGAAGGATGACACGGAGGCTTGGATCCTGGCCAAGACCATCGCCTGGTACGATGGCCGACCAGTCGCCGAAGCATATAAGGATTTTATGAATTTCGACCGCAAGGTCTTCCTGATCCGGGATCCGCGCGACTGGATCATCAGCGCATTACTTTTCATTATACAGCAAGAGCGGTCCCTGTTCGAGGACGACCGACGGATGGCCGAGATCCTCGGCGCGTTGTGCGCCAAGGAGGAGGATCCGCGTGGCCGCTCCCTAATCTCGCTCCTGGAACTCATCCTGGGGCTGAGCGAGCAGCATGACTTCGCGTCCGAGATCAAGTGGATGGGACATCATTATCGCTGGCTGCCCCAGTTCGAGAAGGAGATCGGCGACCACCTCGTGGTCCGGTACGAGGATTTCATCGATGGGCGTCTCGAGGCTTTAGAGGCCTATCTGGGTCTTTCCCTGACGGGGACGGCCCAGGTGGACGCGATCCATTCCCATGTACCGCGCACCAAAGGGTACGGTAACTGGCGCCATTGGTTGACCGAGGCCGACGTGGACTTTCTCAAGCCGTTTTTCCAGGATTACATGAGCCACTTTGACTACCTGGACGATTGGACCCTTGATCCCTGCCCGCGGATTAATCCCGAGCACTGCACGCACTATGTTGTCCGCACCATTAATAAGCGGCGCGGAACGCCCTTGCAGTGGCCATGAATCCAAGCAACGAGTGTGTATTACCCATCCACCTATTTGGATACCTTGCTGGCGTATCGCTGCCATCCACCACCGGTGACGCACTGCAAGTCAACTATAAAGTAGGCAAGATAAAGGGGACCCTCGATCAGTGAGTTCCCAAGATCTCCAAGACCCGGAACCTGTTTAGCGAACACAGATAGGATGGGGGGTCTTCATGTGCGCGGGGCTTGCCCTGGGCACGGGGGGCAGCATCGCGGGCGGCAATCCGGCGATATGGCGTGACCACATACGTTGATAGAGTGCCTCGAGATGATCGGCGAATATCTCGGGCTGGAAGTAAGAGGCTTGATTCCTGGCGGCGCGGAGGCGCAGGCGCAAGGCCTCCAACTCGGTGGGATGGGTAGCTAGATGCAGCGCCAGGGTCTCGTAGTCATCGAGTGTCGGCACACTTAGCTCGGGTAATCCGGCGGCCCGCAGCAGACTGGCGGCCACCCGGGATGCAAAGGTAACCCCCGGACAGGTTAGGATGGGAACCCCCATCCGCAAGGCATCTGAGGCCGTGGTATGTGCATTGTAGGGACGCGTGTCGAGTACCAGGTCGGCGAGCGGGAGCCGCGCCAGATGCTCGGGCTGCGGGATCTTGGACGCAAAGACCAGGCGCTCGGCTTGAAGACCTCGTTGACGGGCCTCGGCCCTGAGCCGCTCGATGACCGACGGCGAGCTGGCGAACAGCCATAGCACCGAGCCGGGGACGGCCCCGAGCAGACGAGTCCAGCGCTCGAAAATCTCCGGTGTGATCTTGCGGATGTTGTTGAAGCAGCAAAAGACAAAACCAGTGCTCGGCAGGCCGACGTCCTCCCGACGAGGCGTCACCCCCACTGGGCGACGCGGATCGACCGGCGCATAGGCATCAGGCAGATAGGCCAAGGCCTCTTCGTAGGCCGCAGCTTCGGCGGGAGGAACCACCACCTCGTCCACGATCATGTAATCCATGAAAGGGACCGCCATGGTCCCGGGGTAACCCAGCCAACTAACCTGGATGGGGGCGGGCCGGAGGGCAAGGATCTCAGGCCTAGCTTCCGCGGTGTAACCTTTGAGATCGACCAGGATATCGATCCCATCGGCGCGAATGCGCTGGGCCGCCTCGACATGGGTGAGCGAACCAATGTCGACGAAATGTTCGAATCCGGCGACCAGGCGCCGCCGTGTCGGGCTGCCATCGTCCGGTCCGTATGAGTAGGCAAAAACTTCGTACTGATCGCGATCATGCGCCTCGAAAACGGCAGCGGTGAGATAGGCGGTGGCGTGTTCGTGGAAATCATAGGACAGGTAGCCGATGCGCGGACGATCGCCCCGGGGGTCGCGTGGCACCAATGGGGCTAACTGATTTGATGCCAAGACATCGTATTGCTGGGAATACAAACGCGTGATATGCCGGAGGTCCTCCGGGCTCAAGCCAGGCAGGGTCATGGCGGCCAGGGGCGGGATGGGTAGTGGGGCGCGGTCTCGAATCTGTTGTAGGACGCGCTGCAATCGCGCTTCGGCACCATTCCAGTCACAAATGGCATATTGATTGACGACCAAGCTGGGCAGCAAGCCGGGTGGGCGCTCCCCGAATTGCGCCAGGCTGCTCTCAAGGATCCCCACCGCCTTTTCCCTCTCCTTGATCTGCGCAAAACACTCCGCCAAGGTTAAATAATGTTGAGGTTGATTGGCCCCGGACTGGATCGCCAGTGAGAGGCTAGAGATGGCCGCGCGATGATCGCCTTGCCGAGCCCGCAAGGAAGCCAGAGTGATCAGCAAATCAGGTTTGCGCGCCCCTCCACTCGCTCCCGCCATCGCAATGAACTGTTGGGCGCGGCCGAGGTCGTTCTCTTCCATCAGGACCGCGGCTAACCCCAGTTGGGCACCGGCGTGGCCTGGGCGGGCACGCAGAAGCTCCTCGAAATGGCGCCGGGCCTGGGGAAACCTGCGCTGTAGATGACAGACCTGCCCTAGCGCCTGCTTGAGGTCCACGAGGTCGGGGCGCCGTGCAAGCAGGTCGATATAGATGGACTCCGCCTCTTCGAGATCGCCAGACTCACAGAGCGCGGAGGCAAGATTGACGGCGGGCTCGATGAAATCCGGCCTAAGGAACAGCGCCTGGCGATAGGCCGCGATCGCCTCGCTCAGCCGCCCAAGCGAGCGCAGGCAACAGCCCCAGTTGTAGTGGATACCGGCATGGTTAGGGTCTAGCCGGGCCGCTTGGGCATAGCATGGCTCGGCAGCAGCAGGCTGGCCTCGATCCATAAGCACATTCGCCAGGTTGGCATGGGCCGCAGGATAAGTTGGCGCTTGCTTGATGGTCTGACGTAACAGCTGCTCGGCCTCCTCGGTCGCGCCTCGTCTGGCCAGCACGATGCCAAGTAGATATAGCCCTTCCGGCGCCTTCGGCGCCTGCTTGACGAGCTTGCGCAGATCACGCTCGGCCTCATCGAGCCGGCCGGCGTGGTAATTCTCCCGCGCGCGCGCAAGTCGTGGATGCGGCCCTGCTACGGGGCCGACGGGGAGTTGACTGTGTGGCAACGATCGGCGATGTGTCATCGGCATCCAACCTCCTCAGTAAAGGTCACTGTCTCCCCAGGTGAAATAGAAGTGCTCCGCAATATCCTGGGCAGACAATCTGGCTCGATAAAACCGCACCACCAAGTCCAGGTCTTGAAACTGGCGTTGCTTAATGAAGCCGAGACTATCAAGGATGCGATTCAACCAGTTAGGCACCTCGGAGAACCAGCTGTCAACACGCTTAATTTCAGGATGCTTCCGGAAAACCGCATTCAACGCCATGAGAAAAGCGGTTTTAGCATGGCGAGGTCGAAACAACGCATCGCCGATAAGCCAGGTCTGGTCCTGGATGCGTCCGACCATCCAGCCGATCGGTTCGCCAAAATGATAGATGACCAAAAATAAGTTATCGACATCCGGACAGAGTTGATAGCGCCAAGTCAAATAAATTTTATCACGGGCGACCAGCCAACCATAATCGTCCTTGGTCGTTGCGAAGATCTGGTCGGCCCAATCCCCGACCTCCGATGTGGCGGACAGGCTGTATCCTCGCCATCGGAATCGCCATGACCTGATGGCCCGGTACCTGGTGATCGCTGACTGATCAAGGATACGCTGATACACGGGCGCTGGCACCTGATGCCGCCAAAACCGGCGGCCCAGTTTTTGAATCTTGTTGACGTTGAAGCCATGGCCAAAGGCCAGGCGCGCCTCGCAATTGGACCTTTCAAAGTGGCGAAAGGCCCGGCTCATCAGTGCAGTGGCGCCGTGTCCCACCTTGCGATAACTGGGCACGCTGAAGGCATCCGCCGCTTGACAACCCAGCCGTAAGGCATGCTCGACGTAGAGCGGGACAGGGTAACTGGCATAATGCGCGGCCAGGCGATCGCCATCCAGGACCAGAGTGATCCAGGCCTGGCCGTAGGGATTTTCGAGATATTTCCAGCGCCAATGCTCCAGTGTGCGGCTTGTCTGGAAGACCTGGTTAAATGTGGCGAGGATCAGGTACTCGTCGCCGGGACGATAGCCGCGGACGATGAAGTCACTGGGGGCCAGAACCCAGAACTCGAAACCGATCCTGCCGGTCTCCACGCCCACCAGGATGCGCTCGCAGGTCGAGCGGAGGGCATCGCCGGGTAACGAGGCGGCGCCATCCAAAGATAGCGTGTTGGCTTGTGGCGGCCCGAGGACGGCATGGCAAGCCGCGACGGCTTGCCGAGCCCAGTCTTCGTGATGTTCCACGTAGAAACCGTGGGCGCCAAACCCCTGTTCGATCGCGCGCGCCTCATGACAGTCTCCCACGCGGGCGGGAACGACACCTTCCACCGCGCCACTGTCCGGCTCCTCCTCGTAGGAAACCTCCTCGCATAGGATCAAACGCCCATCCGGGGCCAGAAGGCGCCTTGCCTCCCGGAACCAGTAGTCCAGGTCGGTGCATCCCCGGAGTGAGCCGCGGGAGATGATCGCCTCGAAGACCCAGGGCGGGGTTGAGGCCGCGTAAACACCGGCGTCCTTAGCGAGGCTCTCGTTTGGCGCCGCGTGGGAACCCCGTGCCGGGGCGATAAAATCCCAAGTACGCGCCACGGCGGTAACGCGATGACCAGCCTGCGCCAAGAGGCGCGGCAGGGTCTCAGGACCGAGTCCTACCAGGAGGATCCGTGTCGCCGAGGATGGCAAGTGTGCAAGGAGCCAATCATCGGTAAGAGTCGGGCGGGGATCTTCATCCGGCCAAAGGCAGCAAAGGGGCTCGGCCATCTCTGCTGGCGGCGGAACGGACCCGGGCGACCGTTCAAGGGAGGGGAGGTTCGAACTATCGGAGTCCTGGATCGATATGGTCATGGCGTAGCCTTGGCCTGTGCGGGGGTGATGATCAGCCCCGTGGGTGGAAAAGTCGCGCCTCGTACCGCAATCACGGCATGACCATCACCCTCAAGAGGGGCGCCAAGGCCCGCACCGGCGGCTTGATTTGCCATCTTGATCAACAAGACACCCGAGCCACCTCGCTGGGCGTCAGGTTGCGGGAATGTTTCTCCTCGCATCAGCTAATTTTTCTTGACTCGCGACGGTTACGACGTCTTACGATTCTGAGCTGCGATCCGGTGGGGAGAGCCAGGCCGGCTAGCCTATCACTGGCGTACATATGTCCATCCATTGCGGGCGGCGCCCCCGATGACCATCGGGTTATTACTGTATGTGGGAGCCAATTGCAAAATTGCTTGGTAGAGGGATTTTCCCCCGCAGGGGGAGAAAAAAGGGGGGAAGAGCGGGTATCGCCAGCTAAAGGCTGGTAAAATGAAACGGTTAGCAACGATTCATTCCGATACCCAAGATGAATACTACCTGCAAGACCCGCCTGTCGCAATTCTGGAACTACCTGCAGCATGACCTGTTCCCCTTTTTGCGGGAGGAGGATCACCTGGCGTTGAGCCCGGCGTTGGAGAAGGTGATCCGCGTGCTGGAGTTCACGGAGATCGAGCGCTTCATCCCGTCCCGCCGTGGGTGCGTCGGCCGTCCGCCAAAGGATCGGGTGGCCCTGGCGCGGGCCTTCATCGCCAAGGCGGTGCTCGATCTGCCGACCACCGAGGCGCTGATCGACCGCCTTCAGGCGGATCAGGCGCTGCGGCGGATCTGCGGCTTCGAGCGGTGTCACGCCATCCCCGATGCCTCGCGCTTCTCGCGCGTGTTTGCGGAATTCACCGCCTTGGAGCTGCCCGCGCGGGTTCACGAGGCGCTGATCCGCGCCCCGTTGGGCGATCAGCTCATCGGGCACATCGCCCGGGATTCCACCGCGATCGAGGCGCGGGAGAAGCCCGCCCCCCAGGCAGCGGCGGCGGCCGCACCCGCGGGACTGTTCGCGGCGGCCACGGTGGAGGCGGCGGCCGCCGCGCCGGTACCGGCGCCGCCCAAAAAGCGTGGGCGCCCGCGCAAAGGCGAGGAACGGCCCAAGGAGCTGACCGTCATTGAGCGGCAAGTGGACCAAAGCGCGGCGGCGAGCCTGGCGCAACTGCCCACCGCCTGCGACGTGGGCAGCAAGAAAAACAGCAAGGGTTTCAAGGAGACCTGGACCGGCTACAAGTTACATATTGACACCGCGGACGGTGACATCCCGGTCACGGCGCTCCTGACCTCGGCCTCCGTGCACGATAGCCAAGCGGCGATCCCGCTGATGCGCCTGACCGGTGAGTGGGTCACCTACCTCTACGATCTGGCCGACGCGGCCTATTGCAGTGGGGTCATCCGTGCGGTGTCCCGCCAGGAAGGACACGTGCCGTTGATCGACCACAACGCCCGACGGGGGGAGAAGATCGCATTTGCCCCGCATGAAGCCGAACGCTACCAGGTGCGCAGCCAGGCGGAGCGGGTCAACAGTCTGTTGAAGGACAACCACGGCGGACGCCATGTGCGCGTGCGCGGCGCGCCCAAGGTGTACACCCATTTGATGTTCGGCATCCTGGTGATCGCCGCCGAGCAGCTCTTGCGCCTGCTCCATTAGCCCTCAAGCCTGTCGACGAAGGGGGAGACGCCATCCGGCGCCGTCTCCCTCTGGCTGAAAAACCGGATAACACCATGCCGCCAGCGTAGAAGAGGATCAAGCAACTACTGAGAGGGGCAACAACAGCGGTTTTTGCCTCTTGCCCACCTAGGGCTTAAACGCTACTGGCAATTTTGCAATTGGCTCTATTAATAAATAATATACATGCCTACGTCATTGACCTGCGTCAAGTGTTTTCCAATTATTCTCAAGGTGTTAAGCAAATTGGAGGCTGGAAGATCCGCCGGTTTCCATACCGACCTCATGAGTTATCTGTTCGGCAACATCCTGCTGGTGCCGGCGGAGAGCCTCTGGTTTATGGCCGCCCTGGACGCCGTCCTGCTGCTGCTGGTCCTGGCCTGGCACCGCCAATTCCTGGCCGTGGCCTTCGACGAGGAATTCGCCCGTCTGCGCGGCATCCCCGTCACCTTCTTTTATCTGCTGCTGTTGGTGATGGTCGCGGTGACCGTGGTGCTGCTGATCCAGGTGGTTGGCCTCATCCTGGTGCTGGCCCTGCTCACCCTGCCCGCGGCCATCGCCGGGCACTATGTCCATTCCCTGGGGCTGATGATGCTCTTGGCCACCGTCGTCGGTAGTGCCGTCAACCTGGCGGGCCTGGCCCTCTCTTATGGACCGGACCTGCCCGCGGGACCGACGATCATCCTGGTCGCGGGCGCGCTCTACGTTGCCTCGGCCTTGCTGGCGGGCTATCTGGCGCGGCAGCGAGCGCGACGGGCCGCGGGCTCGGGCGTCAGTGCAAGAGGCTGACCTTTCCCCAGCGCCAGGCGTCTAGGTATCCACCATAGCTCACACTTCCCTTGTCAACCATTCTTACGTTTTCTCGGGTCGGGCGGCGCCTGGTGGGAAGCACCAATCCAGAGTTACCGTCACTTACCCCAAACAACAATTGCTTTGTGCTCAGGGCCATGGCCTGGGTTTGCAGGTGCAAGGTCAGCCCGGGGTGCGTAGGATCAGCGTGCCATCCCGCTGGATGAGTTCGTAACGCTTGAGGTAGCTCATGCCCAACAGCACCTGATCGCCGGGCATGTTCGGCAGGACGGAGGCGCGAACGCGGTGGGCGGTGAGGCCACCGAGATCGACCTCATCGAGCACGGCGGACCAGGTCTGGACATCCCCATTGGCGGTGCGGGCCAGGCGCCCGGCCCCCAGGCGCAGCCCCAGGTGCCTGGCCAGGTCGAGGGGCAAGGCCACGTCCGTCGCCCCGGTATCGATCAGGAAGATCACCGGCTCGCCGTTGATGCGCCCCGGGGCGACGTAATGCCCCGCCCGGTTGCGCGCCAGCACCACCTGGGGCCGCCCACCTGCATCCAGGCTGACCGCCAGATCCCGATTGGGGTTTTCCTGGGCATCCATCCAACGTTGGAAGAACAACACCAGCAGGGCCAGGCCGACGATCCAGGCGCCAAAGAGCATGGCCCGGCCGATACGGGAGGGGGTGTCGTCCAGGCTGGGTCTTTCGGGGCTCATCTCGATCCTGCCAATCCTTCAATCCTGTCTGGTACTGCTTGAACCCAAATGGGGCGTTTCAACCGCCAGCGGCGCGTTTTCGCACGAACTGCCCGACGACCCCATGGACGACATGCTGACTCCATGGACGGCATGCTAAGGAAAGGCTCCAGATATCGCTAGCGAGTTAATGAGTGGGTCCTGAACTGTCAACTGGTAAGGCGCCGATAGATGTCCGCCACCTTGGCCGGTAGGCGGGCGATATCGGCGACCACGGTAAAGTTGGCGGCGCCATACATGTGCGGCAGGTATTCGGGCCCCTCCTCGTCGATGGTGATGCAGAAGGGGTGGATGCCGGCCAGGCGCGCCTCGAACAGGGCCTGGCGGGTGTCCTCGATGCCGTACTGGCCGCGGTACTGGGGGTCATAGTCGTCCGGCTTGCCGTCGGACAGTGTGATGAGGATGCGGGTGCGTGCCTCCTGTTCCGCCAGCAGCTTGCACAGATGGCGGATGGGGGCGCCCATGCGGGTGTAGTCGTGGGCCTCAATGCCGCCGATGCGGCCCCGGGCCGCGGCATCGTAAGGCTCGTCGAAGCGCTTGACGGCGAAGACCTCGCAGCGGTTGCGGGTCCAGCCGGAGAAGCCGTAGATGGCGAAGCGGTCACCCAGGGTCTCCAGGGCCTCGGCGAGCAGGATCAGGGCCTCGCGCTCCGCCAGGTTGATCCAGCCCTGGGTGGACCCGGACATGTCGACCATGAAGCAGACGGCAATGTTGCGATCGTCGCGGCTCTGGCGGATGAATAGGCGGTCGGTCATCTCCAGGCCGGCGCGCTGGTCGGCATGAGCCTCCACCAGGGCGTCGATGTCCACGTCCTCGCCCTGAGGTTGGCGACGCAGCAGGCAATCCTCGCCCCGCAGAACCTCGAAGGTGCGACGGATGGACTTGACCAGGCCACCGTATTTGGCCAGGGTGGCGCGGTGGAAGTCCGGGTCGATGCGCTGAATGGGGTACTCCCGCAACTGGCACCAGCCTTTGCGATGGTGCTGGCGCTTATAGTCCCACTCGTCATAGCGGAAGACGCCCGCGGTGCCGGCGTCCACCCCGCCGCGATCCAGTTCCGCGTCCTGATCCAGGCCACGTTTATAGAGGCCGGGACCGGCGGCCACCAGATACTCGGGGGGAATCTCGCCCTGATCCTGGAGGATACTCTCCATGAGGGCGATCACGCCCTCGGGTGGGGCCAGGGGCTTGCCATCGAGGAACAACTGAAAGCGGAAGCCCTCGGGCTGGTCCGGGTCGGGCTGACGCGCCATGGCCAGCCGGGCGCGGGTCTCGGCGAGGGTCTCCTCCCGGCCGGTCTCGTTGGCGGGCGGGGCGCCATCCTGCTCCTCGATCAGCTTGGCGAGGGCGATGCGAAACTGGTCGCGCTCCCGGGCGGCGCGGATCTCCAGGCAGGTGCGCACGGCCTCGGGCCTGAATTCTCCCCGGTAACAGCAGGCCGGTAGCCGGTTGGTTAACGCGGCGGCAAAGGACTGGGAGTGAGGCTGCCCAGAGGACGGTGGCGCTTTCTGGCCGACCAGGCGCTCCAAAAGCGCCAGGCTGTCGATGAGACGGGCGGTAGGGTCGGTCAGGGGACGGGTCAACTCCGGCCAGTCCGCCCAATCGGGATCGGGGCCATCCAGGGCCGCGCCCAAGACGAGCATGTCACGATGGAGGCCGGGCAGGTCGCGGGCGATACAGGCGTCCAGGCGGACCGTTTCCAGGGCGTGCAGCAGGTCCAGGTCCTCCTCCCGCAGCCGGCCACTGGCCAGGGCCTCCAGCAGGGTGCCCGCCCGCCAGGTGCCGTACCAGTTCTGGGCCCACTGATGGACGGCCATGGCCTTGTAGAGGCGGAAGTTGGCCTCCTTGTCCGGCAGGCGACCCAGGATCGGGGGCAGGAAGAGGGTCTCGGTGTCGGTGAAGGTGCGATCGGCGGGGGCAATGTTGAGGTTGCGGCCGTTGAGACCACAGACAAATCGCTCCAGGACCCCGGCTACCTCCGCCAGCAGTGCCCCCGCCCGCTGCTCCCGCAACTGGGCGGCGAAGGCCTCGACCTCCCGCAGGGCGCGCATGGCCGGCACCTGGCCTTGCTTGTCGTAGAGGTCCATGGCATAGACCAGCCAGGATTCGACCGCCTCCTGGTCCATCAGTCTCAGGGCCAGGGGCGCGGAGGTGACGAACTGCTCAGCCAGACCATCCTGGTCGCGGGCGATGACCTCGCCCCATCGAAGGATAAATTCCTGCTGGGCACGGTCGAGGGCGACCAGGCCCCTGGCCGGGCCCTCGGTCACGAGCCAGGTGGAGATGGCGGGATTGAGGAAATCGTCCAAGCGGGCGCCAAGTTGGGCGGCATCCAGCGGGGGGGAAAGGCTCAAGGTACAGGTGGCTCCGGAATCGGATTGATAGCCATCGCGATGCAAGCGAACCCTCTGCATAGGGCAAGGTTGGATATGAGGCTCCGGACCAAGCAGTGCAACCCAGCCGCCCGCCGGTCCGGCACCCCCGCTGGTACTCCCCATGCTAACTGGCATGAGTGGCCATCTACACCCCAGAAGGTGAACGGCGTCGCGGGTGAGTTTCAAGCTTACCGCTGGTTATCCGCTTGCTAACATGGAAACCATGTTTCACCACCTCCTTGACCAAGCCGCCGCCGGCCTGATTCCGCCCACCTGCGTCCTCTGCGGAGCGCCCGGTAGCGCCGGGCTGGATCTCTGCGCCGCCTGCCGGGATGAACTATCCCGCAACCGGCCAGCCTGTCCGCGCTGCGCCCTGCCCTTGCTAGCCGGAATGACACCAGGAACACCTTGCGGGGCCTGCCAGCACCATCCGCCGCCCCAAACTATCGCCTTTGTCCCCTTTCTTTACCAAGACACGATCCGGGCGCTGATCGCCGGCGCCAAATTCCGCGGGCGGCTCAACCTGGCGCGCCTGTTGGGCCTCTGCCTGGCATATTCAGCGCGGGAGGCCGGTGTTGCCCGCCCTGACCTTATCCTACCGGTCCCCCTGCACCCCCAGCGACTCCAGACGCGTGGCTACAACCAGGCCCTGGAGATGGCCCGTGCCCTCTCCAAGGAACTGGGGATTCCGGTAGACGCGGAAACTTGCGTCCGGTTGCGGGCCATCACGCCTCAGGAGGGCCTGGAGAAGGAGGCGAGAAGACGGAACGTCCGCGGGGCCTTCGGCGTCACCGCCCCCATCAGGGTCCAACATGTCGTCCTGCTGGATGACGTGGTGACCACGGGGAGCACCGCCGCCGAGGTCGCCACTACCCTGCTTCAGGCCGGCGCCGAGCGGGTCGATCTCTGGGCGGTGGCTAGAACCCCCTGATTTCAAGGCTAACCATGCGTAATCATTCAGGCCCCCTCTCCCCAATCCTCCCCCACCAGGGGGGAGGGAGCAAGAGGTTGCCACGACTGACTGACCCGCTCTCCTCCAGGCCTTCCTCCGCCCGGGGGGGGAGGGGGCCGGTAAATCAGCACCTCGGCGCGGGTGAGTGTTCAGGTGAGAAAATCGCGAGCCGCGCGCGCATCGATCTCGATTCGCGCCTTGAGATCCTCAAAGGAGGCGAACTTCATCTCGTCCCGGAGCTTGAGGCGAAATTCCACCTCCGCATGGCGGCCATAGAGGTCCCCGCTGAAATCGAGGAGATGCACCTCGAGCAGATAGCAAGGCTCCCGTTCGCCCAGGGTTGGCCTGAGCCCGATGTTGGCCACCCCCGGCCAGGGTCGCTCCAGCAGGCCATCGACCATGACCGC
>JAGVUH010000240.1 GCA_019136395.1 Gammaproteobacteria bacterium | reverse complement strand
GCCACCATCTGCTAGGTGGACCACCAGGGGGACCTGCAAGGGGAAGGGGGCTGCGGGCTGGGTCTGCTCGACCTGGCCCACCAGCCGGTAACCACCGTTGGGCCGAGCGCCGGGGGCTGGATGCTCGGTGGCCAGGCCTGGGACGGCCACTTCCTTGCTGGTCGGGGCCCCGTCAGCCACTTCTGCACTGGACGGGGCTCTGCCAGTCCCTTCCGCCCTGTTCGGAGGCTCGCCGGCCACTACCGCCCTGATTGGGGCCATCCCTGACGGGCCCTCGTCGCCGGGAGCCGCCGCTTCGGCCGGTGGTTCCAGGATCACCCGGGACAGGGCCGGCTCCGGGGCGCCGGTGCGCTGGGTCCAGGCGGCGAAAAAGCCCTGGAGATCCCGGCCGCTGACCTGCTCGAAGGCGAGCCGCAGTTGCTCGTAGCCGGCGGCGCGGAAGGCGTTGTCGGCGTAGAAGCGCCTCAGGCCGGCGACGAAGGTCTCGTCCCCCAGGTCGCGGCGGAGCATGTGGAAGAGCATCAGGCTCTTGCCATAGCCGATGGCCTGGGAGGCGGAGCCATGGCGGCCGCGGAAGGCGCTGAGGGGGAAGTCCTCACCCGCGCGCACATAGTCGGCATAGGCCTGGAGGCTGTCGCGCCGGTACTGGGCGCCCTGGCCCTCACGCTCCTTGAGCAGATGGTCGGCCAGGTAGGCGGTGAGGCCTTCGCTCCAGTTGCCGGTCGCATAGTCGATATAATCGCTGTTGCCCCACCAGTTGTGCAGGATCTCGTGGGGATAGGAACTGTGGAGGATGAAGGGCAGGCGGATGACCTGGGGGCCGAGGAGGGTGAAGGAGGGCATGCCGTAGCCCGTCTCCCAGAAATTCTCCACCAGGGCGAACTTGGCGTAGGGATAGGGGCCGATCAGGTCGCTGTAGAGGGCCAGATAGTCCGCCGTGGCGTCAAGGTAACGCCGGGCCAGCGCCTCGTCCGCCTGGCGCAGGTAGACCTGGGCCTCCCCGTGGTCGGTGGGCTGGACATAGGCGGTGAAGGGGGCGGCGATGAGGTAGATGTCGTCCTGGGGCCGGTCCTCCCGCCAGGTCACGCGCACCCTTGCCGTGGTTGCCCCAGCCGGGGTGGTGCCGTCCGTGGCGATCGTTGGCGTGGTGCTCTCTGGGTAGGCGCCCAGAGCGATGGTGGTTGGGTCGGGTCCGGCGCCCTGGGAGACAGCGCTCCAGCCGGGGGGCAGGTCCACCTGGAGACGGAAGCGATAGAGGGCGCCCGCGAATTGAGGATACCAGCCGCTGCCGCCGTCCAGGACCACGCCCTCGGCGCTGATGATGCCCCGGGTCCACTGCCGGGTCCGCCCCATGCTCTCCGTGACCCGCTCCAGGTCGCCGCGGATGGGGCCGGCATAGCCCAGGGTCACGGGGCCGGGGCCCTGGCGGCGCAGCCGGAACATCTCCAGGCCACCCTTGGAGCCGAGGGGCTCCAGTCGCGCCGCGCCCGCCAGCACTCGGGGTTCAAGCCCCGGGTGGAGGAGGAAGGTCCAGTCCTCCCGCTCCTCCGGCAGGGTCAGGGTGGCGGTCACGGCCAGGGTGCCTTGGTCCGGTTGCAGGCGCGCCTCCAGGTCGTAACCGATCAGGGTCTGGGCGCCTAAGCCGGGTTTGGCCAGGCTGGGGATGGCCATCAGCAGGAGGCAAAGGGCCAACCAGGGCCATGAGCCCTGGGTCTGGGGTCGAGCACGGCGAACCGTGATACTCAGCGGTAAGGGGGTCAAGGTCAAGGATGGGCGTGACATGGCGCTACCCCGCGACATAAAGCTGAACATATGACTGTATCAACCGCGAACGGATGTGCAAATTTTCTGTCCCGACCGAGGAGCGCTAGGCAAGGGCTTTGGCACAGCCTCCCTTGGCCTGGCCAGGCATGGCCTGAACTGCTCTGCTCTGCTCTGGTAGGGAAAAAGGGCGCTACCTGCCTTCGAGAAATGGCGGCGGGCCAGTATGATCCCGGCCTATCTGACCCCAGATAGCGCCGAAAGGGGCGCATTCGACCCGGGAAAACCCAAGATCGATTCACGGTGGGAAGCTATAGACCCTCTGTAACCGTTCAGTCCCCCTCTCACCAACCCTCCCCCGCCAGTGGGGAGGGCGTTAGAGCACCAGCGGTTTGCGCTACCGACGCCCTCCCGGGCGCGAGGGGTCTGAACGAATACGCCAATCTCTTCGATCCTGGGCTTGGGTCGGCCCCCGACCTCTGCCATTTTCGCCACTTACAGCCAGTGAGAAACCCATGTCTGATCTGCCTCATCCCTTACGCGCGACGATTGGCGGCTTCCTGTTCCTCTGCCTGGTGCAGCCTGCCCTTGGCCAGGCTTCGACACCGCCGGCAGCCGTGCCCTTGGGGGAGGACCAACTCCTGGATACCCGCACCGCCGTCGTCGATCTGACCAACCTGACCAACCTCGAGGCCCTGATCCCCCGCCTGGCGGAGCGTCGGGTGGTGTTCGTCGGCGAGGCCCATGATCGGTACGAGGACCACATCAATCAGTTGGCAATCATCCGTGGGCTGCACCAGCGGGGCGCGGACCTGGCCATCGGCATGGAGATGTTCCAGCAGCCCTTCCAGCCGGCCCTGGATGCCTATGTCGCCGGGGAGATCGACGAGGGCGAAATGCTGCGGCGCACGGACTACTTCGAGCGCTGGCGCTTCGACTACCGCCTCTATCGGCCCATCCTGCGCTTCGCCCGGGAGCATGGCATCCCCGTCATCGCCCTGAATCTGGAGCGGGAGATCACCGCCAAGGTCGGCCAGGGTGGGCTGGAGGCCCTGTCCCCGGAGGAGCGCGCCCGCATCCCCACGGAGATCGATGGCAGCGACCCCGCCTATCGGCAGCGGGTCAAGGCGGTCTTCGACCTGCATCCCAAAGGAAAGCAGCTGGAGCAAAAGGAGGGGGGCGAGGGCCAGGACCCGAATCCGGACCAGGACTTCGAGCGCTTTCTCGCCGTCCAGTTGCTGTGGGACGAGGGCATGGCCGAGCGCGCCGCCCGCTATCTTCAGGACCATCCCGGTAAACAATTGGTGATTCTCGCCGGCAGCGGCCATCTGGAGTACGGCCAGGGCATCCCCAGCCGGCTATTGCGCCGCTTAGCCACGTCTACGTCCGCCCCCCCGTCATCCGCCATCGTCCTCAATGGGGGCCAGCGCGACCTGGAGCCCCAGGTCGCCGACTTCCTGCTTTACCCCCGTCGGATCGAACTCGCCGCCACCGGCCGGTTGGGGGTGATGCTGGATACGGCGGCCAAGGGCCCAGGTGTCGCCGTCCAGGGCTTCAGCGACAACAGCGGTGCCTTAGCGGCGGGGATGAAGGAGGGCGACCGCATCGTGCGGGTGGGCGACCAGGCCACTGATGTCTATGCCGACATCCGCCTGGCGCTCATGGACAGCCGTCCCGGTCAGAAGCTGCCGGTGGCGGTGGAACGGGGTGAGTCGGACGCCGCGGAACGTCTTACACTGGAGGTGGAATTACACTGAGCGGCCGGCCAGGGAACAGGGTGAGTCCAAGCCGAAAAGTCGAAAACCGGGTCTGTCAGTGCACGCTGATGATTATAATATACTGATGAATATGGAAAATAATTTATCGGGATTCGCTGATGCATCCCGGGAATAGCTTTTAGGAGGGGATTCAAGGGTGATGAGCAGGGGGGATTTGAGGCAAGGGGGCATGGTCAATCGATTGTAAGTCAGAGAAAACCTTCAATCTCAGGCAGGTGGCGCGTCACCTCATGCCAGTGAGGGCGGGCTTCAGAGACGGGAGTTGAAGGTCCGGGCGCGACGACCGATACGCACCTGGGGCAGGAAGAAGCCGATGAGGATACCGCCGACGATGACCCCACCGCCGATGAGGAACCAGCGCTGGTTATTGCTATGGTCCAATTCCCGGTTGATCTGCTCCAGTTCGGCCACCTGGCGGGTGAGATCGGCGACCGTCTGCCGCAGCTCGCCCCGCTCCCGCAGGATGCGCGGGGCGTCGCCGGCGGCCTGGCGGATGCTGAGCAACTCCTCCTCCAGTCGGCGCTTGTCGGCGAGGGTGGCCTCCAGGCTGGCCTGGACCTCCTGCAGGGAGGGGGGCAGGGCGGCGAAGCGGGCCTCCAGCTCCTGAACCTTGGCCTCCAGGCCGGCGACCTGATCCCGGGCGGCGGGCTCCACCTGGAGCCGGTCGCTGGCGACGAAGCCGATGAGACCATCCTCGGTCTTGACCCTGGCATAGCCGCTCTTGTCGTTGCTGCCGAGGACCTCCAGGGGGGTACCGGTGGTCAGGGTGCGCCGCACCTTGTACTTAAGGCTCTCGCCGGCCCGCAGGGGGACCTCGCACTGATCGCTGACGTAGCGGGTCTCGGCCCCCGCCAGGGACGGGGCTACCAGCCAGGGCGCGGCCAGCCACAGGACCATCAAGAGACGCGGCAGGCGCCAAAGCGAGGATGCGCGGTGGTTCATGGCGTCAGTACCTTAACCGCCGGACTCCCAAATTGGACCCAGCAGCAGGAATTCCAACAAGGCCTTCTGACTGTGCAGCCGGTTTTCCGCCTCATCCCAGACCACCGACTGGGGACCGTCGATGACCCCGGCGGATACCTCCTCGCCGCGGTGGGCCGGCAGGCAGTGCATGAAGAGGGCGTCCGGCCGGGCCAGGGCCATCATGGCCTCGTCGACGATGTAGCCGGCGAAGGCGCGCAGGCGGGCCTCCTGCTCGGCCTCCTGGCCCATGCTGGTCCAGACATCGGTGACCACCAGGTCCGCCCCGGCCACCGCCGCGCGGGGGTCGCGCAGCAGGGCGCAGCGCTCGCCGGCGGCGGCGAGGAGCCCGGGGTCGGGGTCGAAGCCCTCCGGACAGGCGATGCGCAACTGAAAATCGAACAGGGGCGCGGCCTCCAGGTAGGACTGGCACATGTTGTTGCCATCGCCCACCCAGGCGACGGTGCGGCCGCGGATGTCGCCGCGATGCTCCCACCAGGTCTGCATGTCTGCCAGCAACTGGCAGGGGTGGAGGTGATCGGTGAGGGCGTTGATCACCGGCACCCGGGAATGGGCGGCGAACTCCTCGACGATGGCATGGGCGAAGGTGCGGATCATGATCACGTCCACCATCCGCGACAGGACCCGGGCGCTGTCGGCGATGGGCTCGCCCCGGCCGAGCTGGGTGTCCCGGGGGGAGAGGAAGATGGCATGGCCGCCGAACTGGGCCATGCCGGCCTCGAAGGAAACCCGGGTGCGGGTGGAGGCCTTCTCGAAGATCATGCCCATGACCTTGTTGGTCAGGGGGGCATAGAGCTCTCCGGCCTGGTGCCGGCGTTTGAGTTCCGTGGCCCGCCGCAGCAGGGCCCGGGCCTCGGCTGGCGTCAGGTCAGACAGGCGGAGGAAGTGGCGGGGGGGGCGCGGGTCCGTCATGGCGATCTCAGCTTCCATGGGCCGGGGGCGGCGGGGTGGCCAGGAAATCCCCGATCAGCCGCGCCAGCCCCCCGACCAGCAGGTCGGCCTGGGCTGGTTCCAGGATCAGGGGCGGCAGCAGCCGGATGACCCGGTCGGCGGTGACGTTGATCAGCAGCCCGGCGGCCAGGGCCTGGCCGACCAACTCGGCGCAGGGGCGGTCGAGCTCGATGCCGATCATCAGCCCCCGTCCGCGGATGTCCAGCACCCCGGGCTGGTGGGCCAGGGCCTGGCGGAAGCCGGCCAGGATCTGCTCGCCCCGCTCGGCAGCCCGGGCCGTCAGGCCCTCGGCCTCGATGGTCGCCAGCACGGCGCTGGCGGCCCGGCAGGCCAGGGGGTTGCCGCCGAAGGTGGAGCCGTGCGTGCCGGGTCCCAGGACCTCCGCCGCCGCCCCTCGCGCCAGGCAGGCGCCGATGGGCACGCCGTTGGCCAGGCCCTTGGCCAGGGTCATGACGTCGGGCTGGATGTCACTGTGCTGATGGGCGAAGAGCTTGCCGGTGCGTCCCATGCCGGTCTGGATCTCGTCCAGCATCAGCAGCCAGCCGTGGCGGTCACAGATCTCCCGCAGGCGCGGCAGGTAGTCGGGGGCGGGGACACGGATGCCGCCCTCGCCCTGGATGGGCTCGACCAGGATGGCGACCAGGTCGTGGCGGTTGGCCCCGGCGGTCTCCACCGCCGCCAGGTCGTCGTAGGGGACGCGGACGAAACCCTGCACCAGGGGCTCGAAGCCGGCCTGGACCTTGCGGTTGCCGGTGGCGGTGAGGGTGGCCAGGGTCCGGCCGTGGAAACTGTTCTCCATGACCAGGATGGCGGGTTTCTCCACGCCCCGGTGGTGGCCATGGAGACGGGCCAGCTTGATGGCGGCCTCGTTGGCCTCGGCCCCGGAGTTGCCGAAGAAGACCCGGTCCATGCCCGCCAGGGCGGTCAGGCGGGCGCCGAGCTCGGTCTGGGCGGCGATCTGATAGAGGTTGGAGGTATGCACCAGGGTCCCGGCCTGGTCGCACAGGGCCTCCCGCACTGCGGGATGGGCATGGCCCAGCCCGCAGACGGCGATGCCCGACAGGGCGTCGAGGTAGCGCGTGCCGGCCTGATCCCAGAGCCAGGCGCCCTCGCCGTGGGTGAAGGTGACGGGCAGGCGCCGGTAGGTCGCCATCAAGGGGTCGGTCATGCTCGGAACCCTTCCATAGCCAAAAAGAAAAAGGCGGCTCCGGCTGAACGGGAGCCGCCTCGGATCAAACTGTCAAGGGGCAGGATTATAGCCAGGTCCGTGAAGCGCTGCCAAGCCCTTGACTACCATTACGATTTTGCGACATGTTGCGCCAGGGGGACAGATCTGACCAGGGCCTGATCTCACCTGGCAATTTGGCGTGAAAGTCACGATAAAGGCTTTCAATTTCAGGGGGGTGGCGCGGGCGCTCCCGCCAGTTGGGGAGAAGCGCCAGCGAAGCCATTCCCTTCCGGGATGGGCCTGGCCCAACCCCTTGGCAGCAAGCCACCTCACGACAGTAAGAGGGGAAATCCGCCGGGGATTTGATTATCCTTGAGCCTGCCTCCCGGAGATAGCGAGAATGCCAGCGCCCGATGAATCTGCGCGACATCAAGTACATCCTGGCCGTTGCCGATGCCCGCCACTTCGGCAAGGCCGCCGAGAACTGCTTCGTCAGCCAGCCGACCCTGAGCGGCCAGATCAAGAAACTGGAGGAGGAACTGGGGGTGATCCTGTTCGAGCGCACCAACCGCTCGGTCGAGATCACCCCCATCGGCCAGACCCTCCTGCACCATGCCCGCCTGTTGCAGGAGCAGGTGGAGGCCATCGAGCGGGTCGCCCGCGCCCATCAGGACCCGCTGGACGGTCCCCTGCGCATCGGCGCCATCCCCACCCTAAGCCCCTACCTCGTCCCCTTGCTGCTGGTGCCCCTCAAGCGCCAGTATCCGCAACTGCGCCTGGTGCTGTCGGAGGAGTTGACCGAATCCCTGCTGGCCCGCCTGCAGCGGCATGACCTGGACGCGGCCCTGCTGGCCACCCCCGTCGACCAGCCCGAACTGGTCCAGGCCCCCCTCTTCGACGAGCCCTTCTGGCTGGCCCATCCTCGAAACCATCCCCTCTATTTTAAGGATGAGATCAGCGCCCAGGACCTGACCGAGATCGAGCTGCTGCTCCTGGCCGAGGGCCATTGTCTGACCCATCAGGTCATGGAGGTCTGCCACCTGCGGGAACGCCCCCACCAGGGGGAGATGGCGGACCTGCGGGCGGCCAGTCTGGAAACCCTGCTGCAACTGGTCGGGGCCGGCTTTGGGTGCACCCTGGTCCCGGCCCTGGCCATCCGCGGCGGCTGGATGACCGATTCCGGCATCATTGCCCGGCGCCTGGAACTGCCCGACGCCTTTCGCCGCATCTCCCTGGTCTACCGGCGCAGCTTCCCCCGGCCCCAGGCCCTGGCAGCCTTCGCCGGCGTGTTGCTGGCGCATCTGCCCAACACCGTCCGCCGATTGGCGGAGCCCGATGCCCCCCTCGCCCGGGCCCAGGCCGCCGTGCCGGCCTGATCGCCCGGCGGCCGCACCGCGACCGGGTCTGGGAATGGGTGGGCCTGGCGACCCTGGGGTTGCGGCTGATCAAGCTCTTGCTTGGTGTCTGAAGCCCCTGCAGATTTTGATCCCTCAAGATTCTGATCCCTCGGGATTGAGCCCCCGCCGAAAAGTCGACTGTCAGGCATGCCAGTGAACGCCGATGGTTATAACCTGCTGACGCGGAATCGAAAGTGTCCCTCCGTATTCACTGGCATGGGCCCGGAACCGGCTGTGCGGAGGGGACTCGGGATGCCTGGCCATGAAGATTCTGCTCGCTCCTAATGCCCTCAAGGGGAGTTGCGGTGCCGGCGCCGCGGCCCGGGCCCTGGCCCGGGGGGTGCGTCGGGCGGCGCCGGGGGCCGAACTCGTCGCGGTGCCGGTCGCCGACGGGGGGGATGGCCTGCTGGAACTGGCCCTGGATGTCCTGGCGGCCCGGCGCATCGCGGTCCGGGTGACCGGTCCCCGTTTCACCCCGGTCGAGGCGGCCCTGGCCTGGGTGCCGGAGCGCCGGCTGGCCCTGATCGAGATGGCCCTGGCCAGCGGCCTGGCCCTGGTGCCCGAGGCCGAGCGCAACCCCCTTCACACCACGACCCGGGGGACTGGTGAACTGATCCGCGCCGCCCTCGACCTGGGGGCCGAGACCCTGCTGGTGGGCATCGGTGGCAGCGCCACCACCGATGGCGGCATCGGCATGGCCGGCGCCCTGGGGTTCCGGTTCCTCGACGCCGCCGGTGGCGAGGTGCCGCCCACCGGCGCCGGCCTCGCCGCCATCGCCCGCATCGACGCCAGCGGCGCCGATCCGCGCCTGGCCAGGGTCGACCTCCAAGCGGTGTGCGACGTGGACAATCCCCTGACGGGTCCCCGGGGCGCGGCGGCCGTCTATGGTCCCCAGAAGGGGGCCAGCCCCGCACAGGTGGCACGGTTGGATGCCGGGCTCGCCCACCTCGCGGCCCTGGTGGCGGAGGGGTTCCCGACCGGGGTCCGCCGGTCCGGGGATGAGGACCACGAACTCGGGGACCTGGTGAACGAGCCAAGAGGGTTGGTACTCGATCCCACTGACCCGACGAACGCGTCAAGGGACGTGGTACCCGCAACCAGTCACGCGGGGACCCCCAAGGATTCCACGGCGGAGCCGGCCTCGCGGGCGCTGGCCGAGCAGCCTGGGGCCGGTGCCGCCGGTGGCCTGGGTTTCGGCCTACGGGCCTTTTGTGGCGCCCGGTTGCGGCCGGGGGCCGAACTCGTGCTGGAGATGCTGGATTTCGACCGCCACCTCGCTGGGGCCGATCTCGTCCTCACCACGGAAGGGCGGCTGGATAGCCAGACCCTGGCCGGCAAGGCCCCGGCGCTGGTCGCCGCGCGGGCCAGGCAGGCCGGCATGCCCTGTATCGCCATCGCCGGTAGCCTGGAACCGGACCTGTCGGGGCTGGCGGACCGGGGCTTCACCGCCGCCCTCAGCCTTTGCCCCGGCCCCCTGAGCCTGACCGACGCCATGGCCCAAGCCGAGGACCTGCTCGCGGCGGCGGCGGAGCAGGTGGTGAGGATTTTTCTCGCCGGCCGCCAGCCCCCGGCGGGCCTGATTCCACCATCGCCGTAGGAGTGCGACCGCGGAAAGCTCAGAGGCCACTTTGAACCCTGCGAGGCGATAACCGGGCCCTCCTCGGCGTTGTGAAGACGCTTGATGGCGGCCCAGGTAGCCGCAGGCCTTCTCCGCTCTTCCCTGATCCTGAAAGCTCCCCTTTTCGCCCCCGGTCCGGAGGGGCAGAATAGGGCGCCAAGACCTCAGATCCCAGATCCAAGACCCAAGATTCCTGAATCTGCTCTCTGTAGCCACGCCCCTGACGGGGACCCTCGCCAGCCTGATATCCGTCCTATCCTGTTGCCATGTATAGACAGCGCGCATCCACATGACCCTCCTGCTCGCCCCGCTCCCGGTCAAGGCGGAGAAGTTGCCGCCGATCTGGGGCTATGGCGTCAAAACCTGCACCGCCTTCAACGCCGCCGTCAAAGGGCGTGACGCCGGGGATGATCTTCAGGACCTGGAATATCTGCGCTACAAGGACTGGCTGACCGGCTTCGTCACCGGGCTCAATCTGTCGCTGGGCAAGGACGTGCTGGTCGGCGCCGACATCGACGGTGCCCTGAACCGCATCGCGGCCTGGTGCAAGGGCCACGAAAAGGAGGATTTTTTTTCCGCCAGCATGGACTTGGTGCGGATGCTCGCCAAGTTGCGTTAGCTTTCGTGAGGGGCTTGACACCTACCCTTGGCGCGATCACCTGAGCGGCACACCTGGTTTGCCTAACCTGACGGGGCTAACATACACATCAGGAGGTGTATGTCATGCGTACCAATATTGTTCTCGATGACCGTGTAGTCGAGGAGGCCATGAAATTGACCGCTGTCCGCACCAAACGCGAGGTGGTGGATCTGGCCTTGCGAGAGCTGGTAGCCCGCCGCCGGCAACGATCATTGCGGGATCTGGTGGGACGGGACCTCATCGATCCTGACTATGACGTGCAGCGGGTGCGCCGGGAGATGGCGGATGATCCTGGTTGACACCAGTGTCTGGATCGATTGGCTGCGTGAAGGTGACCGCCCAGCCACCGCCCTGCTTGATCGATTGATCGATGAGGAGAATATCCTGACGACGCCCGTGGTGGTCCAGGAATTGTTGCAAGGGGCCAAAGGCCCTGAGCATCTCCAGGAATTACGTGAGCATTTTCTGGCTTTGCCACAGCTTATGCCCTCGTTGCGCACCTACACCGACGCCGGGGCACTGTATGCGCGCTGCCGCTGGTCGGGCATTACCGCGAGAAGCCCGCATGATTGCCTGATTGCGCGGATCGCGATCGAACATGCCGTGCCCTTATTGCAGGACGACCGCGACTTCGAACTAATCGCTCGGGTGGAACCAGCATTGCGGTTGCTGGAAACCAGGCTCAATCTCCAATGATTCGCTTTTGGCAGCGCCAATGACTGGCTCAGGGAAGCTGGACTAGGATGCCACCGCAGCCCCTGGAGCTGCTGCGGCGGGTCTTTGGCTATGCCGAATTCCGCGACCGCCAGGGGGCGATCGTCGACCGGGTCATCGCCGGCGGCGACGCCTTGGTGCTCATGCCCACTGGTGGCGGCAAATCTCTGTGCTACCAGATACCGGCCCTGGTTCGGCCCGGCACGGGCATCGTCGTCTCGCCGTTGATTGCCCTGATGCAGGACCAGGTGGACGCCCTGCGCCAGCTTGGGGTGCGGGCGGCCTTCCTCAATTCCTCCCAGACCTGGGGCGAGGCGCGGGCGGTGGAACAGGGCCTGGTCGCCGGCGATTTCGATCTGCTGTACGTCGCTCCGGAGCGGTTGCTCACCGAGCGCTTCCTGGCCCTGCTGGACCAGAGTCGTATCGCCCTCTTCGCCATCGACGAGGCCCATTGTGTCTCTCAGTGGGGCCATGACTTCCGCCCGGAGTACATCCAGCTCAACCTCCTGCATGAGCGCTGGCCCCAGGTGCCGCGCATCGCCCTCACCGCCACCGCCGACCACCTGACCCGGCGCGAGATCGTCGAACGCCTCGCCCTCCAGGAGGCCGAGCTGTTCCTCTCCAGCTTCAACCGCCCCAACATCCGCTACCGGGTGGTGCAGAAGGACCAGCCCCGCCGCCAGTTGCTGCGCTTCCTGCGCGCCGAGCACGAGGGGGACTCGGGCATCGTCTATTGCCTGTCGAGGCGCGGGGTGGAGGAGACCGCCGAATTTCTGCGCGGCGAGGGCCTCCATGCCCTGCCGTACCACGCCGGCCTCGACGCGGCGACCCGCCGTCGCCACCAGGCCGCCTTCCTGCGTGACGACCCCATCATCATGGTCGCCACCATCGCCTTTGGCATGGGCATCGACAAGCCCGACGTGCGCTTCGTCGCCCATCTCGACCTGCCCAAGAGTGTCGAGGGCTATTATCAAGAGACCGGCCGCGCCGGGCGCGATGGCCAGCCGGCCAACGCCTGGCTGGCCTACGGCCTGTCCGATATGGCGGCCCTGCGCCATTTCATCGACAGCTCCGAGGCCGAGGAGCGTTTCAAGCGGGTCGAGCTCCACCGCCTCAACGCCATGCTCGGCTACTGCGAGACCACCGCCTGCCGCCGTCAGGTGCTGCTCAACTACTTCGGCGAGGAACTGCCCAAGCCCTGTGGCAACTGCGACACCTGCCTGGAGCCGGTGCAGAGCTGGGACGGCACCGAGGCCGCCCGCAAGGCCCTGTCCTGCATCTACCGCACCGGCATGCGGTTCGGCACCAACTACCTCATCGACGTGCTGCTGGGCAAGGATGACCCGCGCATAAGGAGCTTTGGCCACGACCGGGTCTCCACCTTTGGCATCGGCAAGGAATTGAGCCACGAGGAATGGAAGTCGGTCTTTCGCCAACTGGTAGCCGCCGGTCTGGCGAGCGTGGACGTGGCGGGCCATGGCGCCCTCAAGCTCACCGAGTTGAGCCGGCCGGTCCTGCGCGGCGAGCAGGCGGTGCGCTTCCGGCGCGACCCCAAGCCCCGTGTGAGGACAGGACCCTTTGGCCGCGATCAGGCCGGCGGGCGCGGTGGTGGCGGCAGCCTTGATGGTGGTCGTGGCGCCGGTCGCGGTGGGTTTCTCGGTAGCGACCGGGCCGGGAATGGGGTCGGAAGCCGCGATCGGCGCCTGTCCGGCTTCGAGGGCGATCCGGAGGCCCTGGTCCTCTGGGGGCGGCTGCGCGCCCTGCGCCGCGACCTGGCCCAGGCCCAGAACCTGCCGCCCTACGTCATCTTCGGTGACATCACCCTGCGGGAACTGGTCCGCCGCCGCCCCCGCGACCTGGACGAGCTGAGCCAGATCACCGGCGTCGGCGCCGTCAAGCTGGAGCGTTACGGCGCGGACTTCCTCGCCGCCCTGGCCGCCCATGCCGCCGAACACGGCTACCCGGAAAGCTGGCGGCCCATGCCGACGCCGTCCGCGGCCTCCCTCGGTGCCTCGCGGGAAGAAGGACCGTGAACGATGGCGCATGACGGGAACGACGGCGTTATCTGAACGATGGCGTATCAAGATCGTCATCACCCTGGCCGTGCTGGGCAGGACATAGCCCTTTTCGCCCTTGCTCCAGGGGCTGATAATTCGTTTCCATGAGCCAGCGATCCGGTGACCCCACCAATCTCCAGCCCTCCTGCCCGGTCAGGGCTGCCGTCGACGTGGCCGCCGAGGCCGGGTTCCCGGTCGCACTCCCCAAGTCGGACAGCCCCGCCCACCCCTTGGCGGCCGAGGTCGCCCGGCTCAACGGCTGTCTGCAAGCCGAGCGGGAGGAGCATCGGCGTATCGAACGGGAACTGCGCACCAGTCAGGAGACGCTCCAGGCCTTCATGGACGCCATCACCGAATCGGCGCTGCTCATGGACGCCCAGGGGAGACTCCTGGCGGCTAACCGGACCATGATGGGGCGGCTCGGTCTGGACCCTCGTACCGCGATCGGGAACTCGGTCTATACCCTGGTCCCGCCGGATGTGGCCGCCCGGCGCCGGACCTATGTCGAGCAGGTCATCCAAACCGGGCAACCGCTCTGCTTCGAGGACGAACGCCTGGGCCGGTGTATCGAAAATACCCTGTATCCGGTGTTCGATGACCAAGGCCTCGTCACCCGCCTGGCCGTGCTGGGCCTCGACATCACCGAACGCCGGGAGACGCAGGCCGCCCTGGAGGAAAGCCGCCGGCGCTTGCAGACCCTGATCAGCAATCTGCCGGGGATTGCCTACCGTTGCCGGAATGATCCCGATTGGTCCATGGCCTTCCTGAGCGAGGGCTGTCAGGGCCTGACCGGCTATACCGCCGCGGAACTGATTGGCAACAGCACGTGCAGTTATGCCGATCTAATCCATCCGGCCGATCGGCAGGCGGTCTGGGAGGGGGTTCAGACGGGGGTTCGCCACCAGCGGCCCTTTCAGTTGACCTATCGAATTCGCACCGCCGACGGCGGGGAGAAATGGGTCTGGGAGATGGGGCAGGGGATCTTCGATGCCGCCGGCCAGTTGGAGGCGCTGGAGGGCTTCATCACCGACATCACCGAACGCCGCTTGGCGGAGATGCGGCTCAACCAGACCCTGGCGGAACTGGAACAGGCCAACCGGGCGTTGGCGCAAGCCAACGGGGCACTGGAAGAAGCCAAACGGGCCCTAGAGCAAAGCCTCGCCCGGCAGGCCGAGCTGGCCGTCCGCGATCCCTTGACGGGCCTCTACAACCGCCGCGACATGGATCGGGCACTGCGCGAGGAACTGGCCCGCTGCGCCCGCTATGGCCAGCCGGTGGGTTTCCTGATCCTTGACCTCGATCACTTCAAGGCGATCAACGATACCTGGGGTCACCCAGCGGGGGATCAGGTCCTGATCGCCCTGGCCCGCCTGCTGGAAAAGGAGGTCCGCCCGAATGACCGTCTCATCCGCTATGGCGGCGAGGAATTTGCCCTCATCGCCCCGTTTCTCACTCCCACCGCCGGGGTGATGCTGGCGGAGCGCATCCGAGAGCGAGTCGCCGCGACCCCCTTTTCGTTCATCGGGCCCGATGGTCAGACGCGCGCGGTGCGGCTGACGGTCAGCCTGGGTTTGGCCTGCGCCCCGATGGATGCCAGCACGGCCGAGGGGCTCCTGGCCCAGGCCGACGCCGCCCTGTACCGGGCGAAACGGCGGGGGCGTAACCGGGTGGAAGGGCCCGTCGCCAGCGCGGGTGAGCACGAGGAATCGTGACCCGCCGTCAGCGGTCACCCGATCGGGATACCCAAGCCCCGAGCCTCGCCGCTTAGTTCCCTCTGCCCTGCCCAAGACCCGCTCGGGCAAGATCATGCGCCGCATCGCCAGCGGCGATACCGGCAATCTCGGCGACACCAGCACCCTGACGGAACCCACCGTGGTGGACGATCTCATCAGGGAGCGGGTTTATCGGTGAAGCGGAGGGCTAGGGGTGACTGCCGTGAGCCGCTTCCGCCAACACCCGCCCGGCCCATTGGTTCAGGCTCAGTCGCTCGCGCTTGGCTGCCTTGATCGCCGCGGCATGAATGGCCGGATCGACACGCAGCATCAGTTTACCGCTGGCGGGCTTGTCGGGTTCCCGCTGGAGCTTGGCGCAGGCCTCCAGATAATCATCAACCGCCTCCTCAAAAGCCGCGCGCAACTCGCTCACGGACTCGCCTGAAAGCCGATGATGTCGCTAATATCGTTGACGTGCCCGATCAGGAGGTTGTCCCGGCCGTCAAATTCCACGCGGGCGGTATAGCCCTTATAGGAGAGCAGGTTCATGGGGTGACTCCCAGGGATTGCAGAAAATAACGGGCATCTTCGACCTGGTATGGCTTCGCTTCCTTGGCTGGATGGGGACGATGAAAAGTGGCCATCTTGCTACCTGACGTTGGCATCCGTGGGGCGATAACATAGCGAACATCCTGCTCTTTAGAGCGGCAGGCTTACAGGACTTGCGCCCGCGCCAATCACCGAAGGCCATCGACCCGCTTTATGTCCTTGGCATTGTTATGAAAATAGACTTTGGAAGTGACGCCATGAGCCACCTTGCCGTGGTCAGCATGAGGAACCAGGACAAGAACCCCCACCAGGGCCGGACCCTGTGCCAAATCCTGGGCTGCTTCAGGGTGGTTGACCCGCATGCGCGGCTGACCCGGGCATGACCGGCCGCTGGCAAAGCATTTCGCCCTCGCAGTTCCCCTGGGAACAGGGCGCGCTCGACTTCGTCCAGCGGGCGATGCCGAATCGTGAGCCCTTCAGGGCCTACAGCAACTTCGAATTCATCGCCGAGGACGGCAGCACCAACGAAGTCGATCTGCTGGTCATTTCCCGCTACGGTCTCTTCCTGGTTGAAATCAAGAGCCGCCCCGGCGAAGTGGGCGGTGACACCCACACCTGGGTATGGCGTGACGGCGACCGTCAGTACTTTGACGACAACCCCTTGCTGCTGACCAACCGCAAGGCCAAGAAACTCGCCTCCCTGCTCCGCAAGCAACTGACCGTCCAGAGACGGCGTACCCCCTATATCCAGTCCCTCGTCTTCCTGTCGGATCCCGCCCAGCGCTGCGCGCTCACCGGGCCGGCGCGGGAGAACGTGCATCTGCGGCAGGATATCGCCGCCAGGCTCTTCGACGAGACCCCGCCGGTGGCCAGCGCCCAGCCCATCGATCGGGATCTGGCCACCTCGATCCAGCGGGCCTTGACGACGGTTGGCATTCGGCCGACCCAGCGCAGCCGCCGGGTGGGGGACTATCAACTCGAACGGGTCCTGGCGGAGACGGATTTCCATCAGGACTGGCTGGCCCAGCACGTCTCTCTCAGCAATCTGCGGCGCCGGGTGCGGGTGTACACCGCCAGGCGCACCCTCACCGCCGCCCAACGGGGGGTATTGGCCGACGCGGCCCGCCGCGAGTTTCAGTTGCTGGAAGGCATCCGTCATCCCGGCATCCTGCCCGCCTCCGACTTCATCGACAGCGAACAGGGTCCCGCCCTCATCTTCGACTATGACGAAGGCCTGCAACGGCTGGATCACTTCATTCGCGCCCAGGGCGAACGGCTCGATCTGGGGCAGCGGCTCAAGCTGGTGCGGGCCATCACCGAAACCCTGGACGCGGCCCATCGCTATCGCCTGTACCACCGCGGCCTGTCGCCCCAGACCATCCTGGTACGCACCACCGGGGCGAAGGCCTTCGACGTCATCCTCTTCGATTGGCAAATCGCCACCCGGCAACTGCAAGAGGCCGAGGGTGAGACCACGGGGACCCTGCATGTCGAGATGCTCTCGGATCGGCAGGTCCAGGAAATCTACCTCGCCCCCGAGGCGCGCATGGCCCCGCGACCGGACGCGATCAAGCTGGACCTGTTCGCCTTGGGGGCCATCGGCTACTTCGTGCTCGCCGGCGAGCCACCCGCCGTCAGCGGCGACGATCTCGTCGCCAAGTGCGAACAAGGACCGGGCCTGACCCTGTCGGCCCTGGTCAATGGGTGCCTGGCGGAGATCGAAGACCTCATCCAGTTCTCGACCTGGCCCGCGCCCGAGGATCGCCTGGGCTCCACGGGTGAGTTCCTGGCGGCGCTCGACAAGGCCGAGGAGGCCCTGGAGGAAGCGCTCACCGCCCCCGCGGCGCCCCTGGCCTCCCCCTTGGAGGCCAACACCGGCAGCCTGTTGCGTGATTTCGAGGTCGTGCGGCGACTGGGTAAGGGCGCCACCAGCCTGGCGCTGGAGGTGCGCCGCCAGGGTCCCGGACAACCCCGTCATGGCGTCCTCAAGATCGCCCTGGAGCCCGAGTACAACGAGCGCCTCGGGCGGGAAGCGGAAACCCTCGCCAAGCTGGCGCCGCATCAGAACATCGTCCAGTGCCATGAGCATTTCGAACTCGCTGGCCTGGCCGCGCTCTTCCTCTCCTCGGCCGGCGCGGAGACCTTGGGCGAGCGCATCCGCCAAGAGGGACGGCTTGGCCTCGACCTGCTGCGGCGCTTCGGTGAAGAACTGCTCGCCGTCATTGAATACCTCGAAGGGGTTGGCATCCCCCACCGGGATATCAAGCCCGACAACATCGGCATCCGCCCCGGGGCCGGCAAGCGGCTGTCGCTGACCCTCTTCGACTTCTCCCTGGCGGGGGTACCGGCCACTGACCTGAATGCGGGCACCCGGCTGTATCTGGATCCCTTTCTGCGCAAGCGTGGGCTCTGGGATGGCTATGCCGAACGCTATGCCTGCGCCCTGACCCTGCACGAGATGGCCACCGGCATCCTCCCGGAATGGGGCGATGGCAGCGCTGATCCGGCCAGCCTGAAGACGGAAATCGGCCTGGACGCCGAACGTTTCGACGCCTCCATCCGTAACCAGGCCCTGGACTTCTTCCGTCGCGCCCTGGCGCGGGATCACCGTCGGCGCCATGACAACGCCGAGCAGATGCTGAGCGCCTGGCGCAAGGTGTTCGAGAACGTCACCCGGCCAGTGACGGCCCACGGCACCGCTCCGCCGCCGCATGGGCGGCTGGCGTTTGGGGAGGAAGCGCCCCTCGCCGCCAACGGCATCACCCCGGCCACCCCCCTGACCTCGCTGCGGCTCGATTCACGCCACCTGGAGCTGATCGAGCGCATCGGGCATGAGGAGCTGGCAACGGCCGGCGATCTCGCCGACTTGCCGCGCAATCGCCTGTACCGCCACCGCGGCATCGCGCTCGCCGTCGCCCGCGAACTGCATCAGCTCGCCGACCACTTGCGCCAGCAATTCAATGGGGGGGGCGACCAGGAGCGGCCACCCGCCTCCGCGGCCGTGGCGAAACTGTCGGTGGATGCCGCCACGGCCATGCTGATCCCCAAGAAGCTGGACGAGACCCAGGGCGCGGCCCTGAATGCCTGGCTGGGCTTGGGGGGGGACGCCGCGGCTCCCGCCCTGCCCGAGGACCTGCTGCCAGCCGTCACCGAGCGCCTGTCCCGGCAGCCGGAGATGACCCACCTGCGCGACGAGGTGGCGCTGATCCTGGCCGGACTCGGCGGCATCGCTACCCTCGCCGAGGTGGCGGCGGCCCTGCTGGCGCGCCGGGGCAGCGTCCAGACCGGGGAGGCACGCCACCAGGAAGCCCTGGCGCTGACGCGGGCGGTCGTCGCCGTCGAGCGCGCCAAACAGGCCCCGCGCTGGCAACTGGTCCAGCGGGATACCCAGGTGCGCCCACCGTCCCGCACCGCCCAAGCGGACGACCTCCTGGTATCCCTCCTGGCCAGTAGCGGCGCCGCTGGCCTCTTCCCCTCCGCGCCGGAGACCAGGGCCGGTTACGCGGTCCTCCTGGGGGAGGCGGCCGATCGCCTGGCCAACCAGGACCCTCTGCCCTCGGCCCAGCAGGTGGCGGATCGCCTCGCCCGCGTCCCCCCTCCCGCGGGCGATGCCCCCCTGAGCGCGGAGCGTCGGGTCCGACTGGCGGCGGCCTGCGCCTGCCAGGCGGCCCTGTCGTCGCGCCTGGAGTTCTATCCCAGGCAATTGCCGGCCGCGCGCGCCGTCAAGCTCGCCACCACCTCCTTGCTGGGCCTCCGGCAGTTCGACCAGGAAACCGTCCGTCGGCGCGTCTTCGCCCGCTATCCGGAGGCGGCGCCCTTGCCCGGCCCCCTGGAACTGGAGTCCCTACTCAAGGACGCGGGACTGGATGTCCGCTGGGACGGCGCCAGCTCACTCTTCAGCATGCAGTTTTCCCCTGGCGTCCTTTCGGGCACCACCCAGATCGAACGCCTGTCCACCAACCACCGTCCCCGCCTGTCCACCGCCCCGGAGGTCCAGGAGGCGATCCGGATCGACGAGCGGATCAGGCAGGCCCTGACCCAGGGCAAGCTCCTCACCCTGTCGGTCGAACCCAAGGGGCTGCCCCTGGCGCAACGGGAACTGGCGCGCCGTTTCGGCCTCAAGGTCATCGACTTCGACGAGGTGGTGCTGACCCAGCTCGAACGGCAGGCCCAGGCATGGGAGGTGGACTGGCAGGTCCTGCTCGCGGCGGACGCGGCACCGCCCGGCTCGGTTGACGCCCAGAACTTCGCCCTGGTACTGGGCGAGGTCTGGCCCCGCGTGGAGGAGCTATTGTCCCGGGATGATCGGCCGGGGCTGCTGGTCAACCTGGGCCTGGCCGCCCGCTGGCGGCGCATGACCCTCTTCGCCAAGCTGGCCGAGGCCTGCCAGTTTGG
Source organism: Gammaproteobacteria bacterium (assembly GCA_019136395.1). The sequence continues at coordinate 24,186 of JAGVUH010000240.1, read as the reverse complement.
GGGACGACCGCCCCTGATCGCCCTGATCGCCAGCCCCCTGACGCCGGACAATCGCCCCCTGCTGGACGGTCAGGCGGTGCCGGTGACCATCAATACCACCGACTATGGCCGCATCCCGCGCGCCTGGCTGGAAAACGCCCACGCGGCCACCCCCGGAGCGCGCGCCACATGATCCATCGCCCCCGCCTACTCGCCGATCTCAAATCCCAGGTACGCGACCTGGAACAGGACCTGCGCGGGCGGTTCGCCAGTGACGCCGGCTATCAGGCGCGTCTCAGCGCCGACTGGCAGGCGGCCCGCGACGCTGGGCGCACCGCCGAGGCCCTGGCCACCTGGGCGGAGGCCCAGTTCACCCAGTCCGCCGTGACCTGGGTGCTGGCCTGCGTCTTCGTTCGTTTTTGCGAGGACAATGGCCTGCTCGATGCCCCCCTGATCGCCGGCACCGACCACCAGGGCCGCTCCGCCGTCGCCCGCCAGGAAGGGTTTTACCGCGAGCAGCCCCTCGCGTCCGACAACGACTACCTGCGGGAGGTCTTCGCCCTGGCCGGTCGGCTCCCCGGTCTGGCCGATGTATTCAAGGTGCAGCAGAGCCTGCTGGCCGCCCCGGTCTCCGCCGACATGGCCAGGCAACTGGTGCGCTTTTTCCGCGCCACCGACGCCGACAGCGGCACCCTGGTGCATGATTTTAGCGACCCCGACTGGAACACGCGTTTTCTCGGCGATCTCTACCAGGACCTCTCCGAAGCGGCCCGGGAGCGCTATGCCCTGCTGCAAACGCCGGAGTTCGTCGAGGCCTTCATCCTGGATCGCACCCTCACCCCGGCCCTGGATGGCTATCCCCTGGAAGAGGTCGATCTGCTCGATCCGACCTGCGGATCCGGCCACTTCCTGCTTGGCGCCTTCGACCGCCTGGCTCCGCGCTGGCTGCGCCAGCGCCCGGAAAACCTCAACATCGCCGTGCAAGAGGCCCTGAACCGCATCGCCGGCATCGACCTCAATCCCTTCGCGGTGGCCATCGCCCGCTTCCGCCTGCTGGTCGCCGCCCTGAAACTGACCCAGGTGCGCAAACTTCGCCTGGCGCCGGATTTTCATCTTCGGATCGGCACCGGCGACAGCCTGCTGCACGGTTTCGATCAGCGCGATTACCGGCGCGCTCAGTCCGCCCTGGGGTTGAGGCACTCCCAGGAAAACCTCAGCCTGGGCGGGGACCAGCTTTACCGCCACGCCTTCGCCGCCGAGGACCTGGAGGCGACCAACGCCATCCTGTCCCGCAAGTACGCGGCCGTGGTGGGCAACCCGCCCTACATCACGGTCAAGGATCACGCCATATCGGCTCTTTACCGGCAGCGGTATCAAAGTTGTCACCGAACATACGCATTGGTTGCCCCCTTTTGCGAGCGCTTCTGGGCGCTCGCCAAGCCCGAGGACAAGGCCCAGCGTGCCGGCTTCGTGGGTCTAATCGTGGCCAACTCCTTCATGAAGCGGGAGTTCGGCAATAAACTCGTGGAAGGCTTCTTCCCAACCATTGATCTGACCCATGTCATCGACACCGCGGGCGCCTATATCCCCGGACACGGTACACCCACCGCGATATTGCTGGGGCGTAATCGCCGCCCGGCGAATTCTGTAGTGCGTGCTGTCATGGGTATTCAAGGCGAACCTTCGACGCCAGCCAATCCTGCCCTAGGGGTGGTCTGGAATGCCATCGTTCGTCAAATCGACGTTCGTGGTTCTGAGAGCGAATGGGTGAGTGTTGTTGATGCGGCACGTGAACGATTTTCAAAACACCCATGGAGTATTGGAGGGGGTGGAGCATCTGAACTAAGAGAAGAAATAGAAGCGGCTGCCAAAAAAACTTTAGCGGATCTCGGTGCAGATATAGGCAGGACTACACATACAGGGGAAGATGATGTGTTTTATATGCCCTCCATTGATAAGGTTAGAGCGCACATGGTGCCAGTTACCTATGGAGAGGATGTCCGAGATTACTCAATTTGTTTGAGACATTACACTATTTTCCCATATGAACTACTTACAGCCAAACCTTGGAGCGCAATTCCTTGTGAATTAATCGTTCATTTTTGGCTTTTCAGAATAATCTTAAAGAATAGGAAAGATTTTGGCCAAACTCCTGAGCAACGTGGATTGCAATGGTTCGAGCATTCAATGTTTTTTCCTGGGAGGTGGAAAGCCAAAAATGTCCTGGCATTTGCTGATGTCGCCACCCACAACCATTTTGTCCTAGACCACGGCGGCAAGGTATTCAACCGTACCGCTCCCGTCATCAAACTCCCTGCAAGCGCAACGGTGGATGACCATTTGGGGTTGCTTGGGTTGTTGAATTCATCAATGGCATGTTTTTGGCTCAAGCAAGTCTGTTTCCCGAAAGATGGCCGCTCCCAAGAGTGGTTTGAGCGGTTCGCATTCAATGCGGCCAATGTCGGTGACTTCCCTGTGGCAACGGAGCGTCCGGGCGATCTGGCCCACCGACTCGATAAACTTGCCCAGCAGCGGGCCGCATGGCTGCCCGCCGCTATCTTCAGTCGGGGCCTGCCCAGCCGCGCCGAGCTGGACGCCGCCCGACGCGAGGCCGAGCGGCTGCGTCATCTGATGATCGCCTGGCAGGAAGAGCTCGATTGGCGCGTCTATCGCATCTATGGCGTCCTGGATGTGGCCCTTAGCTATGCCGCTGAGCCTCCGCCGTTGCTCTTTGGCGAGCGCGCCTTCGAAATCCTGCTGGCCCGGCAATGCGCGACCGGGACGACCTCGACGACCTGGTTCGAGCGACACGGCGCCCAACCCGTCACCGAGCTACCCGGCCACTGGCCGGCCGACTATCGCGCCCTGGTCGAGCGACGGATGGCCACGATCCAGTATTTCCGCGATCTGGCCCTGATCGAACGCCCCGAATGCAAGCGCCGGTGGGCGGGGACCCCTTGGGAGACTCTGGAGCGGGCCGCCCTCGAAGGCTGGCTGCTGGACCGTCTGGAGGCCGCCGATCTGTGGCCACGGGAGGATCAGACCGCGCCCAGCCTGCGTTCGGCGCGTGAACTGGTGGACGCCTTGTCGGGCGATGAGGACTTTCGCCGCGCCCTGGATCTGTACGCGGGGAGCGGCAGCGATGCCCACCGCACCCTGGTGACCCTGGTACGGCAGGCGAGCGTGCCCTTTCTGGACGCCCTGCGTTACAGCGACTCCGGCCTGCGCAAGCGGGCGGTATGGCGGGAGACCTGGGCCTTGCAGCGTAGGGAGGACGCGATCGATGCCGAGGTGGCGGGACAAATGGCGGGGCAACCCGACGCGGCCATCCGGGCCGAGCAGGCGCGCCGCAAGGCGACGGAAGTCGGCGCCATCCCCGTGCCGCCCAAATACCGGCAGGAAGACTTCCGCGACGGGGCCTACTGGAAGTTGCGCGGTGCCCTGGACGTGCCCAAGGAGCGTTTCGTCAGCTTTCCGGGGCTGGAGCGTGGCACCGATACCGCCAGTCCGCTGCTGCTCTGGGCCGGCCACGACGCCAAGGCGCGCGCCTTGGCCCTGGCGGGCTATCTCTACGAGTTGCTGCACCGCGAGGGGGCGGACGCGAACCGCCTGGTACCGGCCTTGGCCGGTCTGGACGAATGGCTGCCCTGGGTACACCAGTGGCACCCGGAGGTGGATGAGGACCTGGGCATGAGCACGGGCGATTACCTGCAAGGGTTCCTGGACGCGCACCTGGCTCAGCAGGGCCTGACCCTGGACGCGGTGCGCGCCTGGCGCCCAGCCGCCCCGACGCGGCGCCCCCGTGGCCGGGGCGCCCGGGCTGGCGGGGGCTGACCTAATTCAATCGAGGGGGATTTAAGGATGCCAAAACTCCGTGAGATCTTTGACCTGCCCGAGCAGGTATTACATCGCGACGCCGCAACTGGTGAAGTGCTTCGATCAGGCCCTGGGGGTCGTCAAGGGGGCGCTCGATACCCAGATGAGCAAGGGCGCCTATCTGCACGGCAGCTTTGGCACCGGAAAAAGCCATTTCATGGCCATGTTGTCCCTGCTGCTGGAGGCTGACGCCACGGCACGTGGCAAGCCCGAACTGGCGCCGGTGGTCTCCAGGCACAACGCCTGGACCCAGGGCAAGCAGTTCCTGGTGGTCCCCTACCACATGATCAACGCTGAGACCCTGGAGTCGGCCCTGTTCGCGGGCTACGCGGAACAGGTGGCCAGGCGGCACCCCCAGGCCCCGAGCCCCGGCTTCTATCAAAGCGCGGGGATGCTTCAGGACGCGCGCCAACTCCGCGCTCAGATGGGGGATGAGCCGTTTTTCCGCACCCTGAACGCGGCGGCCGGCGCCCCGGCCGGTGGGGGTGGCGGTTGGGGGCAGGTGGCGCGGACCTGGGGGGTGGCGCGGTTCGAGGCGGCCCTGCAAGCCCCGCCCGGCACCCCCGAGCGCTTCCAGTTGGTCGGGGCGGTCAGCCGCGCCTTCTTCAGCGGCCTGAGCCACCTGGCGGCCTCCCAGCGTGAGCTTTATACCTCCCTGGACGAGGGGCTGGCGGCCATGGCCTATCACGCCAGGGACCTGGGTTACGACGCCATCATCCTTTTCCTCGACGAGTTCATCCTGTGGCTCGCCAGCCGCGCGGCCGATACCGCCTGGATTGCCCGGGAGGGCCAGAAGGTGGCCAAACTGGTCGAGTCCGGCAACGCCGACCGGCCCATCCCCATCGTCAGTTTCATGGCCCGCCAGCGTGACCTGCGGGAGTTGGTTGGCGAACACCTGCCCGGGGCGGAGCAATTGTCCTTCGCCGACACCCTGCAATGGTGGGAGGCGCGTTTCGACAAGATCAATCTCGAAGACCGCAATCTGCCCGAGATCGCGAAAAAACGCCTGCTGCGCACCCAGGGGCCGGCCGCGGAGGCCCAGCTCAAGGGCGCGATCAATAGGCTGTTGTCCAGCCAACCGGAAGTCTTGCAGACCCTCCTGACCCGCGACGGCGATCAGCAGATGCTGCGCGACCTGTACCCCTTCACCCCGGCGCTGGTGCAGACCCTGATCGCCCTGTCCTCCATGCTGCAACGGGAGCGCACCGCCCTCAAGCTGATGCAGCAGATGCTGGTGGACAAGGCCAATATCCTGGAAATCGGTGACGTCATCCCGGTCGGCGATCTGTTCGATGTGATCGCCGCGGGCGACGAGCCCTTCACCCATGGCATCAAGCTGTTTTTCGAACAGGCGAAGCAGCTTTGGCGCCGGCGGCTGTTGCCCATCCTGGAAACCCAGCATGGCCTGACCTGGGACGATATCGAGGCGGGCGCGGCGGAGCCGAAGAAGGCCCAGGCCCTGAAGAATGACGCGCGCCTGCTGAAGACCCTGGTGCTGGCGGCGCTAGTACCCGAGGTGGAGGCCCTCAAAAACCTGACGCCGACCAAGCTGGCCGCCCTGAATCACGGCACCATTCGCACCCCCATCCCTGGCAGCGAAGGCTACACCGTCCTGACCAAGCTCAAGCGCTGGGCGGGGCAGGCGGGTGAGATCAAGATCGCGGACGATTCGTCCAACCCGGTGGTGTCGGTCGAGGTCGCCAAGGTGGATACCGACGCCATCCTCGCGAATGCCATGTCGTTCGACACCCAGGGCAACCGCCAGGCGGAGGTCAGAAGCTTGATCACCGAGGGGCTGGGACTGGCCGAGGCGAGTACCAGCCTCCTGCCCCCCGAACTGGAGTTGGTCTGGCGAGGCTCGCGCCGTTCGCTGGAGCTTCTGTTCGGCAACGTCCGCGAGCACTCCCATGACACCCTCAAGGGCCGTGAGGGGACCTGGCGCGTCCTGGTCGATTTTCCCTTCGATCACCAACGGGAGCATGGCCCCCAGGACGATGTCGCCCGGATCAATGGCTTCCTCAACGATGGCCAGGTTGGCCGCTGCCTGGCCTGGCTGCCTTCCTTTCTGTCCCCCCCCACCCAGGAGCAGTTGGGGCGTCTCGTCGTCATCAACTTCGTGTTGCGTGGCAATAACCTGGATCAATACGCCAGTCAACTGTCGCAGGCGGATCGGGAGCAGGCGCGCGTGCTGCTGACCAATCAGCGCGATCAGTTGCGCCAGTTCATCCGTAATTGCCTCCATACCGCTTATGGACTCAATACCCTGGCGCAGGAGGCCCTGGACCCGTCCCAGATGCTGGATGAGCACTTTTACAGCCTCGATCCCTCCCTGGCGCCGCGCCCCCCCGTGGCGGCGAACTTCCGGGATGCCTTTGGCAAACTGGGCGAACAGGCCCTGGACTATGAGTTTCCCGCCCATCCGCACTTTGATGCCGAGCCGCGGCCGAGCGCGGTCAAGCGCCTGGCGGCGGTCCTGGAGCAGGCCGCCCAGCAGCAGGTGCTGCGGGCGGAACTCGAACCCGCGCTGCGCGATGACGCCAAACGCATCGCGCCCAAGCTGGACTTGGCGGAGGTCGGGGAGGCGGCCCTGCAACTGCGGGACGATTGGTCGCAACACTTCGCGCGCCAGATCGCCCAGCAGGGAGGGCATGAGCCCAGGGTGGCTGACTTGCGCCGTTGGCTGGACCTACCGGAACGGCGCGGTCTGCGCACTGACTTGCAGGATCTGGTGATCCTGACCTGGTTGGCGCGGACCAACCGCTCCCTCTATCGCTTCGGTCAACCCTTCAAGGGTGGTGAGATCGGTAACCTGCCCGACGAGTGTGAGGTGCGGGTGCAGCCCCTGCCAAGCATGGAGGATTGGGACAAGGCCACCAGACTGGCCGGGGATATTCTCGACCCCTCCCTGGCTATGTCCTATCGCTCGGCCCCTGGTCTGGTCGCCTTCGCGCGGGCCGCGAAAAAGTATGTCACCGAGGCGGCCCCCTATTTGATGGGTTATCTGCGCCTGGTCGAGCAATTGATGACCCTGGTGCCCACTGACACCCTGGCCGCCGGCGAGCCCGCCCTACGGAAGGCGGGCGCCAGCCGTCTGCGGGACTGGTTTGGCGTCATCGAGACCGCCAGTTCGGAGATGGAACTGGTGAATCTCACGGCCGGGCTGGATTTCAGCACCGAGGAGGTGGCCGAGGCTCAGGCCCTGCTTGTCAGGGGGCCGGCGCTCGCCCGCGTCGAGGCCAAACATTATCTGGTCAACAGCCTAAACTCGATCGCTTCAGGGGCTGGCCACTTTGCGCCACAGGCCCATCAGATCCTCGAACGGCTGGCCCAGGCGGTCTTGCGCTACGAATACGTGGAGGGGTTGCAGGCCGCCGTCGCCCAGTTTGAGCGAGACGCGGGTGCCTTGATGACGGATGTCGCCAACCGTCCCACTCCAACCGTCCCACCCCCGGCGCCGAAGCCGGCCCCTGACCTTGAGCCGGGGAGGGAGCCGGAGCCGGAGTTGGAGGTGGGGCCTGAGCCTGAGTCAGAACCGGGGGCGGCGCGGCACTTCAAGTGGGCGCGGCTGGGGAAGGCGGAAGCACTCCAGGCCCTTGCCGAGCTGCAAGCCCTCGTCGTGGGGATGGAGAATCCCCGCCTTGATATCCAGGTCGTGATCCGGGAACGGGCATGAAGGTGCCCCCGCATCAGATCAGCCTGCAAGCCAAGCAGGCCCACGAAGCGGACCCGTCCGCCCGGTTCATCCTGCTCAACCTGCCCCGCGATACCTTTCAGGGGTCCACGGTCGATGTGAACGCGACCACCTGGCCGGTCGCGACCTGTAGTTCACCGCTGGCGGTGCGTGACGCCATGCGCCGCCATGCCGGCACGACGACGCCCGTCGTGCTGCTCTATGCCGGCAATGGCGGCGAGCTGGGCGAGGATGTACTCGCCCGTTGCGCCAAGCGCCGGGCCATCAGCCATGATCTGTGGCAGACCGTCCTGACCCTGTTCCGCGCGGCCCATATCGACCCGCGTTTGGCCGCTCACCGCTGGCTGGCGGAACTGCTGGTGCGGTTCCTGCCCCCGGAGGGCTATGCGCCGGTTCGTTCGACCGTCCTGGATCAGGACCGGGCCTGGCAGGAGATGCTGCGCGTCGTGCTTGGCTTCGAGACCTATCCACCCTCGGCCCTGGACTTGCTGAGGTGGGCCGTGGACGCCCAAGGCCGCGAGCGGTTCGGGACCCTGGAGGAGCTTGCCCGTCATGCAACGGTACAGCGTCTGCGCGATTGTCTGGGCAGTCTGGTGGACTTTGTGTTCGCGGCCATCGAGGCCGGCAGCGCGGATGGGTTGATCGCGATCGCCCTGCTGTGCGAGGTCCTGGAAGATACCAAAGTGGCTACGGAGGCGGAGCGCGCCAAGGTGGCGGCCCGCTTGGAGGTCCTGTTCGGTGGTTTGACGCTGTCGGCGGATACGCCGCGCCAACTCGCCCTGGCGGGCAATGAGTGGTTCGAGCGGATGCCCGAAGCGCTCCGGCAAGGGCAGATTCCGCGCTACGAGTCGCTGGTGGCTCAGCTCAAGGCGGAGTCACTGGCCGTGCATGGGCGCTATGGCGCCGCCGCGCTGGTGGAAAAGATCAAGGCCTTCGCGGCGGCGCTTAACGCCCTGAACCTGTCCGAAGCCACTGGCCGGTTGGAGCGATTGCAAGACCACCGTGGCCCGGTGCTGGACCACCGGACCGGGCTGCGCTGTCGGATGGCCCTGCGCCTGGTGAGCTGGCTGACCCGGACAACCGATACCTTTCCGACCAGTCTCAAGGGGCTGGCTCATCAGTATCGCCATGAAATGGCCTGGGTCGATTGGGCGCGGACCCTGCTGCTGGAAGGCGACGATTCAGCCGAGTTGGCCAGTGCCTTCGCCCAACTGCTTGAGAAAACATTTATTCGGCGGGATGAATTCGATCGCCTCTTCGCCGCCTCACTGCCAGTGGATCAACCCGACGGCATGGCCCTGATCCCGATCGAGGAGGCATTGGAGCGGTGCCTTGCCCCGGCGGCAGTGGCGGGACGCATCCTGCTGATCGTCGTCGATGGCATGAGCATTCCGGTATTCCTGGAATTGCATCACAGCCTGATAGACCACGGCTGGGTTCAGTGCCAGCGGAGGGGAGGGGAGGTCAGCACCTTGCTGGCCATGCTGCCGTCCACGACGGAAGCCTCACGCACCTCCCTGTTCTGTGGTACGGCCTGCACGGGGACGGCGGCGACGGAGCGCGCCGCGTTCGGAGCTTTTCCGGCGCTGGTGACGGCATCCGTCGCGGGGAAACCCCCGCTGCTGTTTCACAAACGGGATTTGCTCGACGGTTCGGGCGTTAGCCTTTCGGATGATCTGCGGGCCGCCCTCAGTGATACGCGCCAAAGGGTCGTGGCGGTGGTCATCAATGCCGTTGACGATCACTTGATGAAGTCGGATCAATTGCGTTTGCGCTGGAATCTTGCCCAGTTCAAGGGCCTGGATGCCCTCCTGGCCGAGGCGCGCTCGTCGGAGCGGACCGTGCTCTTCACCAGCGATCATGGCCATGTGCTCGATCAGGACGCGGTGATGCGGGGATCGAGCCCAAACGCCCGTTGGCGCGAACCGAATCTTGAATCCTACCCCGGGGAGATCAGCCTCCAGGGACCTCGCATCAAGGCCGCGACGGGGCTGGACAAGGTGGTACTCGCCTGGCACGGCAAGCTGAGATACGCGACCAAGCGCAATGGCTATCACGGCGGCTGCTCGCCGGCGGAAGCCCTGGTGCCGATGGTCGCTTACCGCTACGGCGCCAAGGCCGCTGAGGGATGGTATCGCCGAAGCGAGGACGCGCCGGAATGGTGGTGTTCATGAGGGTGATTTCTCGCCAGCACCCTAGTTCCCCCTTGGGCGTAAGCTGGTGGCCTATTCGGCTTCGTCGAGACTTTGCCTGCGCCGCTGGCAAGGTGGGCCAGCGTATTTGATGACCGACAGGGGTTATCGATCGCTTGGTGGGATCGCATGAAGGATCAAATCGTTTTCGCTGGGCGGCCTGGAGCCTTTCCAAGGTGGGCCAAGATCTGCGCATAGCGCAAAGCGCGCTCACCAAGCTGTGGGTAGTCAGCCTTGATTTCCGCTGGGGGTACTCCGCGGCGGAGCTGTTCCACTACCTGGGTAAGGGGTACTCGCGTGCCTTTGAAGACCGGCTCCCCAGAGCAGACCTCGGGCCGGGCTTCAATCAGATCCGCTCCCATTCGATACTCGCGCAGCGCCACATGGGTGCTATGAACGATCTGGGTCAGGTCAAAGGTCAGAGGAACATCGCCAAAGCGAACCACCTTGCGACCGATCCGTCGCCAAGCGCCAATCTGAGTCTGCTTGCATTGCAAGGTACGGTAGAGATCACGCCGGTCCTCAGGCTTCAAAACGACCCCAGCCTCTTCCAGGGACCCCTTGAGCTTGAAATACACTACTTCCCTGAAGGCCAGCCGATGGCGCATCCGTCCATCCGAATCGGCCGGCAAGCCCAGCACCCGAGAAAATTCCTGCCGGATCAGGTTCGGCTTTTGGGCCGTGACCGCGGCGGCGATACGGGTGTCGAAGGTTAGGGACATGGCATCACCAAAAATATGCTTCACAATGAATCATATTATAAATGAGGCCGGGGGGCTTGGGTTAGCTGGGGGTGGTCTACTCCCCGACGTCAGGCAAACTCCCGCCTGATCTCGATCACCTTGTCCACGAACTCAAGGGCATGAGCCCGGCGGCGCATCTCGGCCCGCACCACGGCGGTGGGGATAGGAGTACAGAGGTCCTCCAGGAAGATGCGGGCCATGTGGACCATGAACTCTGGCTGGTCCTGGTGGTGGATGCGGCAGGGATGAAGCCCTCGATGTCGAGCTGGTTCAGGCCGGCGATGCCAAGGTGCGCCAGCGACTCCACCAGGTTCGCGGCGCTGCCCTCGTCGCCGTTGAGGGTGAAGACCAGGCTGCCGCCGGGGTTCAGGGAGTCGAAGGCGGTGCGCGCCAGGGTGCCCCAGTCCTCGTGGAAGTAATAGATGGAGTGGGTGAAGGTGTGGAGGTCGCAGGGTCGCTGGTCGGCGCTGAGCTGGTGGTAGTCCAGTTCCAGGATGGTGGCGGGCAGCCGGAGGGCCGCGACCCGCTGGCGCAGGTCCAGCAGGCTGACGGCATCGCGCTCCACCAGGGTGATGCGGGGAAAGGGCCGAAAGAGCCCTACCAGGCGGCCCCGGCCGCTGCCGATGTCCAGGACGTGATCCCGACGCGCCAGTCCGGGAAGGATGTGGCGGGTGAAGAGACCCTCCAGGGCCGGGGTCTCGGCGCTGGCGTCGTAGAGCAGGGCGAGCAGGGTCTTGGCGTAGTGGGGCTCCAGGGTGTCCCAGCCGCGCCCGACTTCCTCGGGAAGGGGGTACTGTCTGAGGAAGTCCCATATCCGGCTCGCGGGGAGGCGGGCGCCGGTGGGGCAGGGGTGGTTGAAATCACACCGCTCGACCAGGTTCAGGCCGGGGCGGCTCAGGTCAGCGGGACTCAGCTCAGGGCGACTCAAGTCGGCGGATGCTGGCGCAGATAGGCCGCCAGGTCCGTCTCGGGCATGGGCTTGCTGTAGGCATAGCCCTGCACCCATTCCACCCCCAGGGCCTGAAGTTCCTCGCGTTCGCCGGCGTCCTCCACGCCCTCGCCGATGACGGTCAGGCCCAGGTCGCGGCCCAGATCGACGATGGATCGGGTGATGGCGCGGGTCGGGGCGTCGCGGTGGATGCGGGCGACGAAGGCGCGGTCGATCTTGAGGCCATCCACGGCCAGGTCGCGCACCGCCGAGAGACCACACCAGCCGGCGCCGAAGTCGTCGAGGAGGACCCGCACCCCCAGGACGCGCAGGGCGCGCAGCACCTCGTTGGCGGTCTCCGGGTTGCGGATGAGGGCGTCCTCGGTGACCTCGATGATCAGGCTGTGGGCGGGGGCCTTGGCCTGCTCCAGGGCGTCCCGGACCTGATCCAGCAGCCAGGGGGTGACCAGGTCCGGGGAGACGTTGACGGTCACCGCGTGGCCCTGGCCCAGGCGGTGGATGGCGGCGACGGCGCGGTGCAGGACCAGGTGCGTCAGGGGCACCATGAGCCCGGCATGCTCGATCTCCCCCAGGAACTGGCCGGGGGGGACCAGGGCGCCGTCCTGGCGCCAGCGGACCAGGGCCTCCATGGCCAGCAGGACGCCATTGTCGATGCGGACGATGGGCTGGTAGTGCAGCTCGAAGGCCGTGCCCCCAGCCTTGATGTCGCCGCGCAGGCTGGCGCGCATGCGCAGCCGGTGGACGGAACTCGGTGCCTCCTGGCCGCTGTAGGCGCGGATCAGGCCCGGCCCCTCGCGCTTGGCGTGGTGCATGGCCAGGTCCGCCTCTTTCAGCAGGGGGCCGATGGCCGGTAGCCGGTCGAGGGTGGCGCTGATGCCCATGCAGGCGGTCAGGGCGACGGGCACGCCGTCGATCTCGAAGGGTTTCTCCAGGGCGGCTTGCAGGCGCTCGGCGCCGGCGAAGGTCTGGGTGGGGTCGGCGAGGCGCATGAGCAGCGCGAACTCGTCCCCCTCCAGCCGGGCCAGGACGTCGCCCGGCCCCAGGCAGCCGGCCAGCCGCTCGGCGGTCAGGGCCAGCAGGCGATCCCCGCGCTCGTGGCTCAGGCTGGCGTTGATGTCGGCGAAGCGGTCCAGGCCCAGGACGACCAGGCACCAGCCGGTGGGGGAGGCGAGGTCCTTGCCGGATAGCTCCGGCAGGGCGTGAAGGGCCTGGCGGTTGGGCAGGCCGGTGAGGTCGTCGGTGAAGGCCCGGCGCCGTTGCTCATGGGCCTCGGCGGTGTCGCGGATGGCGACGTTCAGGCGCAGCAGGGACAGGGCGAGGGTGGCCAGCGCGGCGTAACGGGCGAAGTCACCGAAGTCCCCCTCCGGCCCCCAGCCGAGGGCCAGGCCCGCGACCAGCACCGCCAGCGAGGCCGGCAGCATGCCGCGCAGGGACTGAACCTGGGGGGCTGGCAGGGTCTCCAGGCCCAACAGGGCCGCCCCGGCCAGGGCCAGGGCGCTGATCAGCCAGCCCAGATCCAGCCAGGTACCCTCGACGTAGGCGTCGTAGGCGGAGAGGACCCAGTAGAGGCTGTCCGCCAGGGCGAAGGCCAGAAAGCCCAGGGCGATCAGCCACCAGCCGGGGGAGACGCGCCAGCGCTGGACATAGGCCAGGAGCAAGGCCAGGGCCACGAGGATGAGATCGCCGGTGACATAGAGGCCATCGACCACCAGCCCTTGCTCTCCCTCGGCCTGGCCGGGCCACCACCACTGGATGAGGACGGCCAGGATCACCAGCAGGCCGCCGCTGAAGACCAGGGCATCGAGCAGATTGCGGTCCCGCCGGGGGACCTTGCCCATCAAGAGCCAGAGGCCGAGGGTGGCCAAGGGGTAGAAGGCCAGCCAGAGGGCGTCCTCCAGGGGTAGCCCGACTGGCTCCTCCTGGAAGCGGCCCACCCCCGCCCACCAGACCTCGCCCAGGGCATAGGCGGTCATGGCGGCGGCGAGCAGGATCCAGCCCGGGCTCTGGGGGCCACCCCGCAGGGCACGCAGGATGCTGATCAGCGCGGCGAGGAGGATCACGCCCGTATAAACCCCACCGTCCATCCAGGGCAGATAGTCGCCGGGGGTGCGCCAGAAAACGGAGCCGGCGAAGATCAGCGCCAGCAGGATGGCGATGACCAGAATTCCCAGCATGATGCGTCGCGGGCCGTTATTGTCGTGCATCGCTTCCTCCTGACGGATATTGGCGGGGGGCGCGTTCAACCCCTTTGAAAAGTTATATTTTTTATAATGGACCGGGCATCGCGCCCGCCATGACGGGCTGAAGATGTCAGCCCTTTCCGGGCGGGGGGCAGACCCCGGAGACATTCAGGGGTCGGCCGGATCAGCCAAAATACTTATCCATCCAGATCCTTGGGGCCCGCTCCGACCAGGGCCAGGGAACGAAAGGCGGCGAGGAAGCGCGTCATTTCCTCCGCGGCCAGGGGCTTGCTGACCCAATAGCCCTGGATGGCGTCGCAGCCCAGGTCCAGCAGGCACTGGGCCTGTTCCTGGGTCTCGACCCCTTCGGCGATCAGTTCCAGGCCCAGGCTGTGGCCCAGGGCGATGATGGCCTTGACGATGGACACGCTGTTGGCGTTGGTCGTCACCTCGCGGACGAAGGACAGGTCGATCTTGAGTTTGGCCACATCGAGCTGTTGCAGGTAGGCTAGGGAGGAGTAACCAGTACCAAAGTCGTCGATGGCTAGGCCGACCCCCAGTTCAGTCAGTTGGCGCAGAATCTGGATCGATTGCGCCGCGTCACCCATGACGACGCTCTCCGTGAGTTCGAGGCTGAGCAACTGGGGCGGGGTGTCGGTTTCGCGCAAGGCCGCCAGCACCGACTTGATCAGGTCACCGCGGTTGAGTTGCACCGTGGACACGTTCACGGCGACGGGGCCATAGGGGAGATCGGACTCGGACCAGGCCTTGATCTGCCGGCAAGCCTCCCGCAGCGCCCAGTCCCCCAGGCGGGTGATGAGGCCGCTCTCCTCGGCCAGGGGGATGAACTCCGCCGGGGAAATCCAGCCCCGTTCCGGATGCCACCAGCGGGCGAGGGCCTCGAAGCCGAGGAGGCCGCCGGAGCGCAGGTCCACCTGGGGCTGATAGTGCAGGGCCAGTTGCCCGGCCTCCAGGGGCGCTTGCGGGCGCGCTCCGTCATCTCCGGGGTGAAGAAGCGCAACAGGCCCCGTCCCTGGGCCTTGGCCTGGTGCAGGGCGGCGTCGGCGCTGCTTTGCAGGGTGGCGGCGTCCCCGCCATCGGTGGGGTAGACGGCCACGCCAATGCTGGCGCCGATGAACAGCTTGTTGCCGTTGAGGACGAAGGGTTGGTTGAGGGCCTCCAGCAGCCGCTGGGCGAAGAGGTCGATACCCGGCAGGCTGGCCTCGCGCTGGAGGATGATGTTGAACTCGTCGCCGCCGATGCGGGCGATGGCGTCCACCTCCGGCAAGACGGCCCGCAGGCGCTTGGCGACCTCCACCAGGACCCGGTCGCCGGCCTCGTGCCCCAGGCTCTCGTTGATGGTCTTGAAGTGGTCGAGATCGAGGAAGAGCAGACCGAATTCCTTGCGCTCGTGATCGGCCTGCTGGATGGCCAGGTGCAGCAGTTCGGCGAAGAGGGTGCGATTGGGGAAGCCGGTCAGGGGGTCGCGGTGGAGGAAAAAGTCGCGCTCCACCTCGGCGCGGTGGCGGGCGGTCATGTCGCGGTTGGAGCCGCGCCGGCCGAGGAAGCGGCCCTCGGCATCGTAGACTGGTTTACAGATGTGCTCGATCCAGCGCTCGTTACCGGCACGGTCGCGGAGCCGGAGCAGGCGCAGTTCGGTCCGAGGGCTGCAGAAGTGGGCGTTGTGGTCCTGCCAGTCCCGCTGATCGTCGGGATGGATGAGCCGTTCCATCAGGCCGGGGTCGGCGAAGAACTCCGCCGGGGTATGGCCCGAGACCTCCTCGCAGGCCGGGGAGACGCGCTGGGCCACCACTTCCTCCAGGTGGTTGCGCAGCCGGGCCAGCTCCAGGTGGGTGCGCACCCGGGCGCGGACCTCGTCGATGTCGAAGGGCTTGGTGATGTAGTCGGCCGCGCCGATCGCGAAGCCCTTGACCTTGTCCTGGGTGGCGTCGACCAGGGTGACGAAGATGATGGGGATGCGCGCCCCGAGCGGCATGGCCTTGATCCGCTCGCAGACCTCGTAGCCATCCATGCCGGGCATAAGAATGTCGAGCAGCACCATGTCGGGAGGATGGGGTCCCGCTACCAGTTCCAGGGCCTTGGGCCCGGAATTGGCGACCTGGATCTGATACTCGTCCTTGAGGGCCTCGATCAGGCTGTGGATATTCTCCGGGATGTCGTCCACCACCAGCAGGCGCGGCGGCCGGTCGGCGGGGAGGGGCGCCGCGCCGGGGCCGCCCGGGGAAGCCGGTGGGTGGCCGGTGGCGACGCCCCGCGCCGCGGCCTCGGCGGCTGCCGGGGCGCCCGAGGTGCCTGGTACCAGCGGTATGCCCGGGGTCCCCGAGGTGCCTGGTACTAGCGGTATGCCCGGGCTGCCCGCCGGCGCGCCCGTCGCGTGCCGGGCGCGGGCCAGGTGCTGACTCACCTGCTGGCGCAGGCGGTCGGGATCGACGGGCTTGGTGATGTAGCCGGCCACGCCGAGCGTCAGGCCGCGGGCCTCGTCTTCCGGTTCGGCCAGGGAGGTGACGAAGATGACCGGGATCTCGGCGGTGTCGGGGTGGGCCTTGAGATTGGCCAGCACGGAGTAGCCATCCATGCCCGGCATCTTCACGTCCAGCAGGATGAGGTCCGGCCGGGGCTCGCGCCGCGCCAGTTCGAGGGCCTTCTCGCCGCGGGTGGTGCATCAACCCGTGCAGGTTTTCATGCATATCGTCGACGATGAGGAGGCGCGGGCGATGGGCGGTCCGGTCGGTCATGGTTGGGATTCCGTGGGTGCGGTGGTCATCCGCGGGGACAAGGCTGCCAGCGACTGCCGGGCGGCGTCAATATCGAAGACGTCCACCTGGGCCGCCAGGGCGGCGATCGCCGGCTCCAGGGGCGTGCCGCACACCCCGATCTTGAGGGTTTCGAGCAGGGGCTCGGCGGCCCCCAGGTCCATGTGCAGGGCCTGATCCAGCGCCGCCAGGAGTTCCTGGACCCGCTCGGGCGACAGGGGGGGCGGGCCAGCGGCGCGGGCCGCTTCACTGACCGCCCCCGCCGTCTCCCGGGCGGCCAGGCGGTCGATGTCCGTCATGACCTCCCCCAACCGCCCCCGCAGGGCCTTCAGGGCGGCGGCCTCCCTGGGCGCCCAGGTTGCCGGCGACGCCCTTGAGGGCATGGCAATAGGCCTCGGCGGCCTCCACCCCCTCGGCCGCCAGCCGCCGCTCCAGCTCGTCCACCGCGTCGGGATAATGGGCGCGAAAGCGCTGCAACTGGCGGCGGTAGGCCGCCACCTTGCCGCCGATGCGCCGGATGCCGGCGCGAGTGTCGAGGCTGGGGAGGGCGGCCAGCAAATCCACGAGTGCCACGTCGTTTGCGGCGGCGACTGATTCCCCATCGTTTGGTGCTGACGCCACTGACGGTTGGCGGCGGGCCAGGGAGCCAGGCGCGGGCCCATGGTCGACGGCAGCAGTATCCATTCCGGTCACCAGCGCGCCAGGGCGGCCATGAGCAGCTCCGGGTTCACCGGCTTGGTGACGTGGTCGTTCATGCCGGCGGTCCGGGTCTTCTCCGCGTCCCCGGCCATGGCCAGGGCGGTCATGGCGATGATGGGCAGGGTGGCGAAGCGCTCGCCGCCCGGCGCCGCCGCCAGGGCGCGGATCTGGCGCGTCGCCTCCAGGCCATCCATCACCGGCATCTGGATGTCCATGAGCACGGCGTCGTAGTCCCCGGTCTGGACCTTGGTCACGGCCTCGGCGCCGTTGATGGCCTCCTCCACCGCCAGGCCCTCGCTGAGCAGCAACTCGGTGGCGAATTCACGGTTGATGTCGTTGTCCTCCACCAGCAGGACGCGCGCCCCGATCAGCGTGGGCGCCGCGGCCGGGGACGCCGACGGGCCCGGTCCCTGACCGGGAGCCTGATCGGGTATCAGGCCGGACGTCTGACCGGGAGCCTGACCATGACCCGGGGCCAGAGCATGACCGGGGGCCTGACGAGGTATCTGACCGGTTAACAGACCAGGTGCCTCATCGAGCGTCCGAGCGGACGCCTGACCGGGCGCCTGGCCTGATACTGGCGCGAAGGCCGCCGTGGCTCCTTGACGGGCTCCCGGGCCGACGGACGGGACCGTGCCCGTGCCCAAGGGCGGACCTGGGCGTTGGGCGCCAGCCGCCAGGCGACCCCGCCCCAGGACCGTGACCAGGGTATCCAGCAGCAGGGAGGGCGAGGCCGGCTTGATCAGAAAGCCGTCCGCCCCGGCCTGTTCGGCCAGGCGGATGACATCCTCGCGGCCATAGGCCGTCACCATCACCACCTTGGGCTTGGGGTGAATGGCCGGGTCGGCATGGACGCGCTGGATGGCCTCGTCGCCGTGCATGCCCGGCATGCGCCAGTCCATCAGGACCAGATCGTAGGGCGCGGGGGCGTTGCGCAGGGCCTCCAGGGCCGCCGCTCCGGTGATGGCGGTGCCGACGCTCACGTGGATACGCCCCAGCATCTCGGTCAGGATCTCCCGTGAGACTTCGTTGTCATCCACCACCAGCACCCGCAGGCCGGCGAGGAGTTGGCCCGCCGCCGACACCAGCGCCCGCCGCCGGGCCTGGGCCTCGGGGGCGATCTTCAGGCTGAGGGTGCAGCACAGGGTGCTACCCAGGCCGGGTTGCGAGGCCTCCACCCAGATGCGCCCGCCCATGAGCGCGACCAGGCTGCGGGTGATGGCCAGCCCCAGGCCGGTGCCGCCGAAACGGCGGGTGGTGGACTGGTCGGCCTGGCTGAACTTCTCGAACAGACGCTCCTGGACCTCGGGTGGCATACCAATGCCGGTGTCGCGCACGCAGACCTGCATCAGCAGTCGGGTCTCGCTGGTCTCCAGGCAGCGGAAGGCCAGCTCGATCTCCCCCCGCGCGGTGAACTTGACGGCATTGCCACAGAGGTTGAGCAGGATCTGGCCCAGGCGCAGGGGATCTCCCACCAGGACGCGGGGGAGGGAGGCGTCATACCGCACCAGAAATTCCAGGCCCTTCTGCTCGGCCTGGGGAGCGATGGCGTCGCTCAGGTGCTCGATGACCCCTTCGAGGCCAAACTCGATCTCCTCGAGCTCGATCTTGCCGGCCTCCACCTTGGAGAAGTCGAGGATGTCGTTGATGATCCCCAGCAGGGCGTGGGCCGCGCCCTGGGCCTTGATGATCTGGGTGCGGACGGCGGGGGGCAGCTCCGCCTTGAGCGCCAGGTAAAGCATGCCGAGGATGGCGTTCATCGGCGTGCGGATCTCGTGGCTCATGTTGGCGACGAACTCGGACTTGAGGCGCGAGGCCTCCTCGGCCAGGTCCCGCGCCCGGCGCATCTCCTCCACGGCGGCGCGTTCGGCGGTGATGTCGTCGATGATCCAGACGGTGCCCTGTTCCCGGTCCTGGATGTCGATCGCCTTGCCGGTGAGGCGCGCCCAGAAGCGGCTGCCATCGCGGCGCATCAGTTCCTGTTCCCGGCGGTGGGCCGCGCCGCGCCAGATGGCGGCATAGGGTTCGCCGCCGACGCGATTGGCCTCCGCGTCGGGGTACCAGATGGCGGTGGGCTGGCCCACCATCTCCCCCGGGGGCCAGCCGAACATCTCGTGCATGCGCCGGTTGCAGTGCCGCAGGACCCGCTCCTTGATCAGGGCGATGCCCGAGGAGGCCGTGTCGAGGATGGCCTCCTGTTGGGCGTTGGCGGCGCGCAGGGCCAGTTCCAGCTCCTTGCGGGCGGTGAGGTCGGTGTGGGTGCCCACCGCCCGCGCGGGCCGACCGTCCCCATCGCGGGCGACGACCTTGCCGCGGCTCAGTATCCATTTGTAACCCCCGGCCTTGGTCCGCATGCGGAACTCCAGCTCGTAATGCCCGGGGTCGGCGAGCAGGCGCTGGGCCTGTTCCAGGGTCCGGTCGCGGTCCTCGGGATGCAGGAGGTCGACCCAGTAGGCGGCGGCGGAGGCGTTGGCGAAGTCCTCCGGGGCAAAGCCGAGCATGGTGAAGTAGGCCGGGCTGCAATAGGTCTCGCCGGTGGTGACGTTCCAGTCCCAGAGCCCGTCCCGGGAGGCCTCCACGGCCAGGGCCAGGCGTTCCTCGCTGCGACGCAGTTCGGTCTGAAGGCGGCGGTCCTCGGTCAGGTCGACGAAGGTGACCAGGAAGCCGTCGGGGCGCAGGCGCCCGCCGATGAGCAGGGAGCGTATTTGACCGTCGGCGCAGGTGACCCGGTATTCGTGGGCCTCCACGTCACCGTTGGTCGCCTGGGCGCGGGCGATGGCCGCGTCCCAGGTGTCCATCACCCAGCGCCGGTAGTCCGGGTCGGGATAGGCCCGGGGCCACCAGTCCTCGACGGTTGGGATCTCCTCATGGGCGTAGCCGAACAGCTCCAGGAAACGCTCGTTGACGGTCTCGATCTGGTTGCCGCGCAGGTAGGCCAGGGCCACCGGGGCGGCGGCGAAGAGGTCGCGGAAGCGTCGGTCGCCCTCTACCGCCAGGGCCTGGCGCAGCTCCTGGGTCCGCGTCTGGATCTGCCGCCGCAAGAGGATGTTCCAGGTCGCCAGCAGGAACAGCAACAGGCCAAGGGCCAGGAGGCCAAAGGCACCGTAGGTGAGATAGGAGACCAGCTCGACGTTCATGGGGTCTCCGCGTCAGGGTATTGGTCGCGGGCCAACGGGGGTGCTAGCGGGAACTGGACACCGCTCGCCGCCCCTGGGGGGGGAGGTGCGTCCGGCGTGGGAATTCCCGGGGCCAATCGTCCCAGGGTGGCGGGTAGGGGTGCGGCTGGGCGGGGCGCGGCGGCGCGCGGGGGCGGTCCCTCTGGCCAGGCCAGGCGTTTCAGCACCACCCCGACGGCGAACAGGCCCGCCGTGGCGGTGACATGGGTCGCGGAGCCCAGTCCGCCACAGTTGAGGTGGGAAGGGTGGCCCGCGAGCGAGCAATGATCCGCCCCTGGGGCGGCCAGGATGCTGTCCTCGGTCGAATAGACCGCCGGGACACCGAAGCGGCGGCCGGCATCCCGGGGGAAGCCGAAGCGCTGGCGCAGTTCCTTGCGCGTACGGGCCAGGAGTCGGTCCTTTTCCGCCCGGCTCAGGTCGGCGACGCCAAACTTGGTGGGGTCCACCTTGCCCCCGGCCCCCCCCACGGTGACGATCAGGATCTTGCGCCGCCGGCAGCCGGCGATCAGCAGGGCCTTCTCCCGGTAGTTGTCGATGCAGTCGATGACGGCATCAAAGCCCCGGTCGAGGAGGGCGTCGGCGTTCTCGGCGGTGAAGAAGTCATCCACCAGGTCCAGGGCGCAGTCGGGGTTGATCGCCGCGATCCGTTCCGCCAGGACCTGAACCTTGGCCATGCCAAGGGTCGTCGACAGGGCGACGAGCTGGCGGTTGATGTTGGACTCGGCCACATGGTCCAGGTCCACCAGGGTCAGATGCCCCAGGCCGCTACGGGCCAGGGCCTCCACCACCCAGGAGCCGACGCCGCCGACACCGATGACGGCCACCCGCGCCCGGCGCAGACGCTCCAGCCCCGCGCGGCCGTAGAGGGCGGCGATACCGCCGAAGCGGCGGTCAGCATCCATCGGGCGGCTGGAATTCATGCAGGTTCCTGGAGGAAGTTCATAGTTGCTAAGTCTAGCCGGAGACTCGCCAGGGATCTCTGTTCATCTCCCCGCGCCTTCCTGATAGTCTTCGGACCCTTGAGCTGTGCCCTTACCACCTGATCCTCAGGGTCTGTTTTGCCAGTGGGGGCTGTTAGGGTAAAGATGGCTCAACCGGCTTCTTCCCAGCCCTCTTGGCCCTGAAATTGACTGGGGGCCCCTTCGGCGTCCCTCAGCTTCGGAACAGGGCACGGCTTCGTCGAGGAGCTTGGTCGTTTACCTGACCCCAACGAATGGGGTCTGACATTGATAGCTAGCGATGCTCTTGCCACTCATCTCTTAGGGAAGGAACCAGTGGTGCCCAAGCTTTACGAATATTTCGGTCTGATCGTGCTGTTTTATGCCAATGAGCATGAACCCATCCATGTCCATGGCAAATGTCAGGGACGGGAGGCGCGCGCGGAATTGATTGTCATTGATGGCCTTGTCAGTGAGATTCGATACCGCGCCGTTGCGGGGCGTCCATCCTTGGACCAAGATGAGCTAAACCATTTTCACGAAGTCGTTTCCGCTCGCGCTGATGACATTGTCGCCAAGTGGATCGATTTCTTCATACTGAACAAGTCAATAAAGCCAGAACGCATCACCAAGAGACTGAAATGACAGAAAAGATCATCAATATCCTGGCCGCTTCCCTGGTGGGCGACTACAGAATAAGTATCAAGTTCGATGACGGTACAGAGCAGACGGTTGACTTTCGCCCCTTCCTGACGACAGCCGTCCATCCGGATATTCGGCGCTGGTTGGACCCAGCCCAATTTGCGGATTTTCACGTTGAATATGGCGAGTTGGTCTGGGGGGATTACGAACTCTGTTTCCCCATGATTGATCTCTACCGTAATGACTTGGTCCATCGCCTGCCGATGGCATCCGCGGCTTGATGGCTTGAGACCCAGTTTTAGATCCTGGGATGGAATTTCAGCCCCTGAGGTGGCGTTTCCGCATCGCCGCCTGAGCTCCCACCCGACCAAAACCGCCAGGCCGCCGGTATACAATCGCGCCCCATTGGCTGAGCCGCACCGGTTCCGCCGCCCACCTTCATCGCGTTTTCATGAACCAGAAGTCACCACCTGCCTATAACGCCCGGATCCTCGGCCGGGAGGAGATCAACCCGCAGCTTTTGATCCTGCGTGTCCAGCCGGATGGCGCCCTGTTCGACTTCAAGCCGGGCCAGTTCGCCGTGCTGGGTTTGCTCGGCGACGCGCCCCGGGTGGACGAGGCGGCGCCGGAAGAGACGCCTCCCACCGCGGACAAGCTCATCCGCCGCGCCTACAGCATCAGTTCGGCCAGCATCGAGCGTCGCTACGCCGAGTTCATCATCACCCTGGTGAGCAGCGGCGAGTTGACCCCCCGGCTCTTCGCCCTGCGCGAGGGCGACCCCCTGTTCCTCGGGCCCAAGGCCAGCGGGGTCTTCACCCTCGACCGGGTGCCGCCGGGCAAGGCGGTGATCCTCGTTGCCACCGGCACCGGCCTGGCGCCCTATGTCTCCATGCTCCGCACCCTGGCCCTGCGCGACCGGGAACGGCGCTTCGTCGTCCTGCATGGCGCCCGCTATGGCTGGGATCTGGGCTACCGCACCGAGCTGGAGAGCCTGGCCCGGGCCTGTCCCCACTTCACCTACATCCCCAGCATCACCCGCGCCGACCAGGACCCCCATTTCGCCGGCTACACCGGTCGTATCCAGACCCTCCTTGCGGAAGGGGTGGTGGAACGGGAGTCCGGCCTGGCCCTGGACCCGGAGCAGGCCGAGGTCTTTCTGTGCGGCAATCCCGACATGCTGACCGCCGTCCAGGGGCTCCTGGAACTCAGGGGTTACGAGGTCGGGTCCGGGAAGGAGCCGGGGACCCTGCATCTGGAAAAGTATTGGTAATCCCAACCCCCTCTCCCCAACCCCCCTCCCACCGGCCCATGAACACGGCGCTGCTCCTCCTGCCGGACTTCGCCCTCATCCTGCTCGGGGCTGCCATCCGCCGTTGGATGGCCCTGGGCGAGCATTTCTGGCTGGGGCTGGAGAAGCTAGTCTATTTTGTCCTCTTTCCCGCCCTGCTGATCAACGCCCTGCTGCGCACCCGCCTGGATCTGGCCGCCGCCCTGCCCCTGCTTGCCACCGCCTATCTGGCCATGATCGGCGGCATGGCCCTGGGCCTGGTGCCGCGGCTCCTGAGCCGGGTGCCGGCCCTGACCTTCGCCTCGGTCTTCCAGTGCGGCTATCGCTTTAACTCCTATATCGGCCTGGCGGCGGCCGGGCTGCTATTCGGCGATGCCGGGATCGCGACCATGGGCCTGATCGTGGGCGCGGCCGTCCCCCTGGCCAATCTGGCCTCGGTATGGATGCTGGCGCGTCATGGCCAGGTCGGACTGGGGCGGGAACTGATCCGGACTGGGGCGGGAACTGATCCGCAACCCCCTGATCCTGGCGACCCTGACCGGCTTCCTGCTCAATCTGAGCGGGCTGGAACCGCCGGCCCCGCTCCTGGCCCTGTTGGGGCGGCTCGCCGATGCCTCCATCGCCCTGGGGCTGATCGCCGTCGGCGCCGCCCTGCGGCTGCACCATGTCCCTGGTGTCCAGGGAATGGCGTTCTGGTTTCTGGCGGTGAAGTTGCTCGCCCTGCCCGTCCTGGCCCTGGCGGTTGGCGCCTGGCTGGGCTTGAGTGGCCTGAACTACCAGGTCGTCGTCCTCTTCGCCGCCCTGCCCACCGCCTCCTCGGCCTACATCTTGGCGGTGCGCATGGGGGGCGATGGCCGCAGCGTCGCCTGGCTGATCTCCGTCAGCACCCTCGCCTCCATGGTCACCCTGCCCCTGTGGGCCGCCTGGGTGATGGGGCGCTAACGGGTGAGGGCTCAGGTGTACGCCGCTGGTCCGCGCACTCGGCATGAAAGGCTAGGCTGAGGATGTCTCCGGCGCTAATGGTCATGAGAACCTCGTTGCACCACTCATGAGGCGATA
>JAGVUH010000389.1 GCA_019136395.1 Gammaproteobacteria bacterium | reverse complement strand
CGCCGTGCTGGTGGTGACGGTCCCGTCCCTGGCCCTGGCCACCAGCGAGGCGGGCCTGGAGGCGCTGGGCCTGTGTTATGGCCTCGGCGTCGGCCTGGCCCTGCCGCTGCTCAATGCCCTCCTCTTCGAGCGGTCGCCATCGGCCTTGCGTGGCGTCAACACCAATCTATCGCTGTTCATGATGGACGCCGGCTTCTTTCTCACCCCCTGGATGGGGGGGCTCTTCCTGGCCGGGGGTGGGGCGCTCGGGACCCTCTTCGTCGCCAATGCCGCCATCCTCGCCCTGGGGCTTGGCTTCCTGACCGCGGTCCGCACACCCACCGGAGAATCATCGCCATGATGCTGGAGATAGGTCAGGCCGCGCCCCGCGCCGATGCCCGCGCCAAGGTCACCGGGGCCGAACGCTTTGCCAGCGACCATTACCCGCCGGGGCTGGCGTGGGCCGGCGTTAGTCGCGCCGGGGTGCCCCATGCCCGGCTGCGGGGGGTGGAGAGCCAAGTGGCCCGGGCGGTGCCCGGCGTCCTGGCGGTACTCACCGCCCGGGACGTGCCCGGCACCCTGGCCGAGGATTTGGTGCGCCATGCCGGGGAGGCGGTGGCCCTGGTCCTGGCGGAGGATCGGGCGGCCCTGCGCCAGGCCCTGGCGCTGATCGAGCTGGACCTGGAACCCTTGCCGCCGCTCCTGGATATGGAGGCCGCCCTGGACCCGGCGGCGCCGTCACTTCATGAGCGGGGCAATTGCCTGCTGGCGGCGGAGATCGTCGCCGGGCAGGTCGACGCGGCCTGGGCGGACTGCGCCGTCGTCGTCGAGGGGGAGTTTCACCTCCCCTTCCAGGACCACGCCTTCCTGGAGACCCAGAACGGCGTGGCGCAACTCATGCCGGACGGCAGTCTGACCCTCACCGTCTCCACCCAGGCCCCCTTCCGCGACCGCTTCGAGATCGCCCACGCCCTGGGGCTGGACGTGCCGCGCATCCGGGTCATCTGCCCCTACCTGGGCGGCGGTTTCGGCGGCAAGGACGGGGCGACGGTGCAATGCCTGCTGGCGCTGGCGGCGCTGCACGCCGGGGGCCGGCCGGTGAAGATGGTCTGGGAGCGCGAGGAGGCCATGATCGCCGGCTATAAGCGCCACGCGGCGCGGCTGCGCTACCGCCTGGGCGCCCTGGCGGACGGCTCCCTCCATGCCCTGGACTGCCAGCTCCACTACGACACCGGCGCCTACGCCCACCTGGGCGGCGAGGTCATGGAACTGGGGCTGGAGCACGCCGGCGGCCCCTACCGCATTCCCCACACCCGCATGCGCGGCTGGGCGGTCCATACCAACCATCCCATCGGTGGGGCCATGCGCGGTTTCGGCGTCTGTCAGGCCAGCTTCGCCTTCGAGGGCATGATGGACCGGCTGGCCGCGGCTTTGGACCGGGACCCCTTGGACCTGCGCCGCCAGAACGCCCTGCGGCGGGGGGATCGCAATTGCGCCGGGGTGACCCAGGTCCACTCCACCGGCCTGGTCGCCTGTCTGGAGACCCTGAGTCGCCAGCCCCTCTGGCGGGATCGTCGCGCCTGGCAGGCCGCGGCCCCGCCCTTCAAGCGGCGCGGGGTCGGGGTCGCCGCGGTCTTCAACGCCATGGGCTACGGCCGCGGCCTGCCGGACGCCGCCATCGCCAAGGTCGAGTTGACCCCCAACGGCACCTTCCGCGTCTACAACGCCGTCGCCGACATGGGCCAGGGCAACGCCAGCGCCTTCGCCCAGATCGCTGGCCAGGTCCTGTGCCAGACGGCGGCGGCCATCGAGCTGGTGCAGCCCGATACCGCCCTGGCCCTGCCCTCGGGTTCCTCCTCCGCCGGTCGTACCACCTACACCTACGGCAATGCCCTGATCCGCGCCTGCGAGGCGATGAAGGCCAAACTGCTGCAACGCGCCAGCCTCTTCCTGTTCGTGGACGAACTCGCCAGCCTGGCCCTGCTGCCGGGCAAGGTGCGGCACATGCCCACCGGCCGCGACCTGCCCCTGGGGCGGATCGCCGCCCTGCTGCCGGAGGCGGACCGCGTCAGCATCGACCAGTTCGTGATGCCGGTGGCCCAGGACGTACCGAACACGGGCAAGGCCTTCCTCATCGGCTTCCCCCACGTCTTCTTCGCCTACGCCGCCCACCTGGCCCGCGTCGAGGTCGACGAGCTGACCGGCAAGGTGGACGTCACGGACTACCTGGCCGTCACCGAGGCCGGCCGGGTACTTAACCCGCGCAACTTCGCCCAGCAGGTCCAGGGCGCCGTCGCCCAGGGCATCGGCCATGCCCTCAGCGAGGAGCTGCGCCTGCGGGAGGGCCAGATCCTCAATCCCGATTTCGCCCGCTACCTGATTCCCACCAGCCTGGACCTGCCGCTGATCCAGTCCCTGGCGGTGGAGACGGTGGAGGAGACCGGTCCCTTCGGCATGAAGGGCGTCGGGGAGGTGGGCGTCAACGGCCCCCTGCCCGCCATCGCCGGCGCGATCGAGGATGCCCTAGGCCTGCGCCTGCATCAGGGGCCCTTCAAGCCGCAGCGCGTCTTGGCAGGGCTCGCGGCCTCGGCATCAGCCTCTGCCTCCCCTTCTGCCTCCCCCACCGCTACCGCCGCCCTGCGGGTGACCCCACTGGTAGCTCCGTTGGCGGGGTCTGGCCCGCCAGATCCAGCACTGGGAGAAAGACCATGAACAGCCAGACATAGGCCATGAAGAGCCAGGAAAGCGCATGAAGAGCCAGTGTCTTCGTTCAGATCCCTCGGGCCCCATCAGGGCTTCGGTGGCACGAGCTGCTGATTCTCTTGCTCACTCCCCCCTCGTGGGGGAGGGATGGGGAGAGGGGGTTTAAAGGATTACGATCCAGGAAACACCATGAAGATCCAAGTGAAGGTGAACGGCCAGGAGCTGGAACTGGAGGTCCCCCCCGACCGCCGAGCGGTGGATCTGCTGCGCGAGGATCTGGGCCTGACCGGGGTCAAAGAGGCTTGCGGCTCCGGCGAGTGCGGCAGTTGCACCATTCTGGTGGACGGCGAGGCGCGGCTGGCCTGCCTGCTGCTGGCCGCCCAGCTCGATGGCCAGGCGATCACCACCATCGAGGGCCTGGCCCAGGGGGAGGAGCTCCACCCCGTGCAGCAGGCGTTCGTGGAGCTGGGCGCGGTCCAGTGCGGCTACTGCACGCCGGGCATGATCCTCGCCGCCGTGGACCTGCTGCGCGCCAATCCCGACCCCAGCCCCGAGGAGATCCGCGTCGGCCTGAGCGGCAACCTCTGTCGCTGCACCGGCTACCAGATGATCGTCGAGGCGGT
>JAGVUH010000245.1 GCA_019136395.1 Gammaproteobacteria bacterium | reverse complement strand
TCACCACTCTTGCCAGTGGCCGCCGCTCCCGGCGCCGCCTCGCGGGCCGCTCAGGGCCCCAACGAGAAACGCGCATTCTACAGCCTAGCAGCACTCTGTCAAGCTCACGCTGAAGGGACAGCACAGATCAGGGGGCTCGGGACGGGTAAGGGAGAAAAAAATTCCTACGATACCGGTGAGTTATGACCGGCAATGGCTTTGTCAAAGAGGGGGTCTGGGGGAAAATGGATATCTTCAGTTCGCTACAGACGCAAGGTTGACGCGCGCAAAACGACGCTTGCCGACCTGCAAAATAAATTTGGTCCCTGAACCAATTAGCAGGGCCTTGTCCTCTACCTGCTGTCCATCCAGGCGCACACCACCTTGTTCTATCAAGCGCATCGCCTCTGAGGTGCTTTTGACCAGCCCGGCCTCCTTAAGAAGATGGGTAATCCCAAGTCCACCGGCCCGTCCTGGGAGCAAGATTTCGGGTATATCTTCAGGGATAGCCCCCTGTTGAAATCGCGCGATGAAATTCTCCTTGGCTCGGGTTGCGGCAGCGTGCCCATGGAAGCGCGCCACCATTTCCTCCCCAAGACGGAACTTGATATCACGGGGATTGAGCCCGTCGGCCACCGAGCGACGCCATGTTGCGATTTCTTCCAGAGGGACGTCACTTAGCAGTTCAAGATACCGCCACATGAGTTCGTCCGATATGGACATGAGCTTGCCAAACATCTGCTCGGGGGGCTCAGAAATCCCGATATAATTACCGAGGGACTTGGACATCTTCTGTACCCCATCCAGTCCCTCCAGAATGGGCATGGTGATGATTACTTGTGGCTCCTGGCCATAAGCCGCCTGAAGTTGACGACCAACCAACAAATTGAATTTCTGATCGGTACCACCCAGTTCCACGTCCGCTCGCAGGGCCACCGAGTCATAGCCCTGGACCAGGGGATATAGAAACTCATGGATGGCGATCGGCTGTCCAGTCTTGAAACGCTTGGAAAAATCGTCGCGTTCAAGCATGCGGGCCACGGTATGGCGGGCCGCCAATTGAATCAGGTCCGCCGCCTGCATCTCCCCCATCCAGGTGGAGTTAAACACCACCCGCGTATGCTCGGGACTGAGCATGGTAAAGACCTGCTCCTGATAGGTACGGGCATTAACCATAACCTCCTCTTTACTCAACGGCTTACGGGTAGCGCTTTTTCCCGTTGGATCACCGATCATGCCGGTGAAATCACCGATGAGGAAAAGTATCTCATGACCAAGCCGCTGGAACTGACGCAACTTATTGATCAGGACCGTATGTCCCAGGTGCAGATCGGGAGCCGTGGGATCAAAACCCGCCTTGATCCGCAGCGGCCGCCCCTTGGCCAGTTTTACGCGCAGGGCGTCTTCTACCAGGATTTCTTCCGTTCCCCGGGACAGGATGCTCAACGCATCGTCAACAGCAATCATGGACAGGATCTCCGGCTGAAAAAGGTGCTGATGGTAGTCCTTACCTGCTGTAGAGGGTTTCATCAGAGGAGGCTGGAAACGCGGAAGGAGAAAGTGGTTTCCAGATCAGTGGCTTCGGGGTTAGACTACACCGTCTGATTTTCCTGAAATTTCGACAAGAGTCACGTCTCGATAATGTACGATTACAAGTATCGCCAGGTCGAACCAAGTTACAGGAAGCGAAATCGCCGTCTATTCTTACCGATGGCCTTGGTGTTCGTCACCGCCCTGGCTATCGGTCTAGCTCTCATTTATCTGCCCGATTGGCTCCAAGGGCTATGGGGTAGTACAGGCGATCTGAATCATGACCTGAACCGGAATGTTATCCCCTTGACCCTTCCGCCCAGGCCCATGGATTCAGCCCCCATCTGAATATCCTCCTACGGGGTTCCCGGCAATGGCCAATGTTCGTGGAGATGCCTGATCATCAAGCTGAGAAAGAGGATCCGCAGCCACAAGTCGTGGTCGCATTGGGGTTACGAATCACAAACTGTGCCCCCTGCAATCCCTCGGTGTAATCGATCTCGGCCCCCATGAGGTATTGCATGCTCATTGGGTCGACGACCAGTTTCACCCCATCGGTGATAACTTCGGTATCGCCGTCCTGAAGCGTCTCCTCAAAGGTAAAGCCATACTGAAAGCCTGAACAACCCCCGCCCTGGATATAGACGCGAAGCATGAGACTGGGATTACCTTCCTCGGCGATCAGATTGGCTACCTTGGCGGCGGCCGCGGAGGTGAAAATCAGTGGAGATTCAAGGGGGGAAACAGCGGTCATGGGTTAGAACCTCAGAAATGAACGAGATGTGAGGAAGGTGAAATGCGCTTGCGGCAACCAATATTCAAGGCCGGGTGGATGAGGGGGCCAAGTCATGTTCCCCATCAGCAGCACTTGGTGGGGCGGGCGCATCAACCTCATGGCCAAGGTGAACCAATCCACCCTGCACCTGAGCTCCATCGTCAATCGTCAGCGCGCCATAGTAAAGGGACCCGAGAATTCGGGCTCCAGCCGCTAGCAAAGCGCGTTCGCTGGCATGAACATCACCTTCCACCCGACCATCGAGCACCACATAGGGGGATTCCAGATTGCCCTGGATGACGCCAGTAGCGGAAAGGGTAACCGCTGCCTCCCCCGTTGGAGCGATTCCGGCAATCACGTTACCAAGGACATGGCCATCGATGTGTAGCCCGCCGACAAAACGCAGATCACCCTCGATCTGGGTTCCCTTGCCGATCAGCGTTTCGTAGGGCGGGAACCTGAATTTCTTCTTTTTACCCATCCCTAACCTTCTGATAGCCCTTCACCTTTAGGGGAAGGATTGGATCGGGTCTCAGGCTGGAGTGGCCAGGGAAAGGACTCAGTCGTCGGGATAAGCATTTTGCTCAAGGGTTCGATTTGTATCAACAGGCCCTCGGCCTCAACATCGGACGGGACTTTCAGCTTTCCCTCTACCTGCTGAAAATGTTTGAATTTCAGCTTTAAGCCCTCTGGTGATGAGCCGGGAAGCGGGTCTATCCCCAATTCGAGGGGCGCATTGTTGCGCCGGCCGATTAGCTTGATCGTCACTGACCGTGAAACTGTAAGCGAAGACTCCCTCCTCCGCCGTGGGTGTCAGGATAACATCCTGAATCCTTAGAATCCCCCCACCTCCTTGGCGAATCAACCGCTTGAGGGCGGATAATTCCTTCTCAAGCGCCAGTCTATTTTCCAGTTCCTGCTTCAAACCGTCTTGGGCGGCGAGCAAGGTATCCCGGTCCAGACGCTGGCTAAGTTCCAAGGTAGCCTTGTCGGCTCGCAGCGCGTCTAACTGCTCCGTCAGGGCGAGATTTTCCCGGGTCAGGGTTGTAATCAATGCCGCAAGGCCCTTGGCCTCCTCCCGGGTCGCGAGGACCCCCGCAAGAAAGGCCCCAATGATGATGACCAACAGCAAGGCGGCCAGTATCAGCCTGCTCGTCCATCCCCATACCGGATTTAGAACGATACGGGGTGAGGGGACGCGCCAGACCTTGGACATGCCCAGTCACCCTCAGGGCAGCAAGGCCAGGCCCTCCAGGGCCTGGGTCTCCTCGAAGCCAAACATCAGGTTCATGTTCTGGATGGCTTGACCGGCCGCGCCTTTGACGAGGTTGTCAATGACGGACTGCACGACGGCAATCCCTTGTCCCTGTGGTTCCATGACCGCGATCCGGCAGTCGTTGGAACCCCGGACTGACCGGGTGTCCGGACAGGTGCCGGCAGGCATGACATCCACAAAGGGCTCTCCCTGATAGCGATTCTGATAGAGATCCTGGAGTTTGTAACCTGGTTCTCCCAGCCGGGCGTATAGGGTCGCCTCGATGCCCCGGATCATCGGCAGAAGGTGAGGGACGAAAGTGAGACGCGGATCGCCCCCGGCGATGGATGCGAGGTTCTGAAGGATTTCCGGCTGATGGCGATGCCCCCCTACCCCATAGGCCTTGAAGCTCTCGCCAACCTCGGCCATGAGCATCCCCACGCTGGCCTTGCGCCCAGCACCGCTGACGCCCGACTTCACATCGGCCACCAGCCAGTCCAGATCAACCAGACCCCGTTCGAGCAGGGGCAGAAAACCCAGGGTAACGGCCGTGGGATAACAGCCGGGATTGGCGATGAGGCGGGCACCGCGAATCGCCTCACGATGCATCTCGGGCAACCCGTAAACCGCCTCGTCCAGGAGGTCGGGGCAGGCATGGGGCATGTCATACCAATGCTCCCACACCCTGGGGTCCTTAAGCCGGAAGTCAGCCGCCAGATCGATCAGCTTGACGCCTCGGGCAAGCAACTCCGGCGCCATCTTCATGGCGGTGCCGTTAGGGGTAGCGCAGAAGACCAGGTCGCACTCCCCCAAGCGCCCCAGATCGGGTTCGGTGAAGGCAAGGTCTACCCGACCGCGCAGGTGGGGGAAGAGATCGGCGACGGCCAGCCCAGTTTCACCCCGCGAGGTGATCGCAGCCAGTGTTACCCGGGGATGGCGGGCCAACAGGCGTAAGAGTTCCGCGCCCGTGTAACCGGTGCCGCCAACGATACCGATTCTGATCATGCTGTTAGGGGGCCTAGGTGATGAGTCATTCGCCTTGGATGCCAAGCCGATTGACGACAACCGGAGGATGGCCAGTCAGTGGGAGATTGCGGGCCGCGCCCGAAAACAGGCGCGGCGATTCAGCGATACGGAGGAAATCTGACTTATCCGCAACCGCCCCCGCTGGAGCCGCAACTGCCGCACCCCCCACCCATGGAGGGCAGGTTATTGAAGACAAAGGTAGCGGCTCCATCGCCCCGATCGACGAAATCGATCTCGACACCCCGCAGGTAGGGCAAGGTGCCGTCATCGACGATGACCTTAAAACCCTCACAGTCCAGGACGCCGTCGTTGTCGTTGATGCTATCGGTGAAGGTCATGCCGAAACTGATACCACTGCACCCACCTGGGGTAGCGAAGACGCGCACGCCCTGGATGCTCTCCTCAACCTGCGCAAAAAGTTCGCCCATCTTGCTCTGGGCCGGATGGGTCAGGGACAGATCTTGATCTGTGAGGGCAGCCAACATGGAATGATCTCCGTAAAAGCCAAGGAATTGACTCAAGAATATCAAAGAACCCGCGGCCATGCCAGCAGGGCGGGTCTCACCAGATCTGGGGAGAAACGAGCGCAAAGGCCTCCTCCGCTCAAGATCAGGCACCCCCAGAACTCGAAAGGCAGTACCCCATCCGGCCGCATGAAGGGGCACAATTAACTTAAAAAGATTCTAAAATATCGCGTTTTACTCCGCCTTGCGACTGGCGACATGGCAGATCTAGAGCTATCCCCCATCCTCCTGTGCATCGGTGGCCACGACCCGACGGGCGGCGCCGGCATCCAGGCCGATGCCGAGGCGGCCAGAGCCGCCGGCATCCATGCGGCAACCGTGATCACCTGTCTGACGGCGCAGAACACCGCGGGCATCCGGGGTCTTTGGCCTCAGAGTCCAGAGCAGATAGAGACCCAGTGCCGTCTCATCCTCGCGGACAGCCGGGTCAAGGCCATCAAACTGGGCCTGATCGGCAGTTCGCGCCTCGCCCGCTGGCTCTGCCAATTCGCCGACGAACACCCGGACCTCCCCTTGATCCTGGACCCCGTGCTCGCCTCAGGGGCGGGACAATCCGTCGTCGACGCCGCCCTATTCAATCAGATACGCGCTCACCTCCTGAGCCGCTGTCTGCTGGCGACGCCGAACCTCCCCGAGGCCCAGGCCCTGAGCGGGGCCCAGGCCCCCGAGGACTGCGCCCGGCGCATCCTGGCCAGCGGCTGCCGTTGGGTCCTGATCACGGGCACCCACGCCGAGACCGCCGAGGTCATCAACCACCTCTATGGCCAGGACGGCAGTTACCAGGCATGGCGTTGGCCCCGCCTACCACATAACTACCATGGCTCGGGATGTACCCTGGCCAGCGCCATCGCCGCCCGCCTCGCCTTGGGTCAAGCTCTGATACCGGCCGTTGCCGAGGCCCAGGAATTCACCTGGCACAGCCTCCAGGCGGCCACACGTACCGGAAGGTATCAATGGACCCCTGACCGCCTGTTTCGCCTTGAGCCTCCCCTCGGGGCCAGGGGCGCGCCGCAGCCAAGCATGGACCCCAGGACTGCGCAGCAGGCCAACGCCCCGATTCACCGCGCAGGACAGGAGACGCAGACCAGCGCTGAACCCGGTCCAGCAACACCCCGCCCCGCATCCCTAACCCAAGGGGATAACCCGCCATGACCCCCCTGCGCGGTCTCTACGCCATCACCCCGGAAGAACCGCGGGAAGATCTGGCGGACCTGGTCACCAAAGCCCTGATAGGGGGCGCTCGACTCATCCAGTACCGCGACAAGGGCCAGGATCAGTCCCGACGCCTCTCTCAGGCTCAATCCTTGCGTGCGCTTTGCCAGACGGCAGGTGCCCTGTTCATCGTCAATGACGATCCCTCCCTGGCCGCGGCCAGTTGGGCTGATGGCGTCCACCTCGGTCGTGACGACCCGGACCTGGCCGAGGCCCGTGCCCTGCTGGGTCCCGTGGCCATCATCGGCGTTTCCTGTTACAACCGCCTCGACCTGGCCCACTCCGCCCAGGCCAAAGGGGCCGACTATGTGGCCTTCGGCCGTTTCTATCCCTCCGGCACCAAACCCTCCGCCGTCCAGGCCAGTCTCGACCTGTTGCGCCAGGCCCGCCGCGAACTTCACCTCCCTCTGGTTGCCATTGGCGGCATCACCCCGGAGAATGCTGGTCCCTTGATCGCCGCTGGCGCTGACCTGCTCGCGGTGGTGAACGGCATCTTCGCCGCCCCTGACGTGAGCGCCGCCGCCCGGGCCTTCGACCACCTCTTTGCCTGACCGGCGATGGGGCTCACCCCGCGACCCGCTCCCTGACCTCACCCCCCTGACCAGGAGAATTTGTGCCATGTCCCGATCCCACGACCTCTTCGCCGCCGCACAGCGCCACATCCCCGGAGGGGTCAACTCCCCGGTGCGCGCCTTCCGCAGCGTCGGCGGGGACCCGGTCTTTTTCGAGCGCGCCACCGGACCCTATGTCTACGATGCCGACGGTCAGCGCTACATCGACTATGTCGGTTCCTGGGGTCCCATGATCCTGGGCCATGCCCACCCGGAGGTCATCGCCGCCGTGAGCGAGCGTATCCAATCCGGCCTCTCCTTTGGCGCCCCCACCGAACTCGAGACGCGCATGGCGGACAAGGTCTGCGAACTCGTCCCTTCCATGGACCTGGTCCGCATGGTCAGTTCCGGTACCGAGGCCACCATGAGCGCCATCCGCCTCGCACGCGGCTTCACGGGGCGCGACCGGCTGGTCAAGTTCGAGGGTGGCTACCATGGTCACGCCGACTCCCTGTTGGTCAAGGCCGGCTCCGGCGCCCTCACCCTGGGCGAGCCCAGTTCCCCCGGCGTCCCCGCCGCCCTGGCCGAACTGACCCTGACCCTCGCCTACAATGACCTCGATCAGGTCCGGGACCTTTTTGCCCGCATGGGTGACGAGATCGCCTGCATCATTGTCGAGCCCGTGGCGGGCAACATGAACTGCATCCCGCCGGTCCCCGGTTTCCTGGAAGGCCTGCGCAAGATTTGCGATGCCCACGGTGCCTTGCTGATCTTCGACGAGGTCATGACCGGGTTCCGGGTTGCCCTCGGCGGGGCCCAGGCCGTGTACGGGGTCACCCCGGACCTCACCACCCTGGGCAAGATCATCGGCGGCGGTATGCCGGTGGGCGCTTTTGGTGGCCGCCGCGACGTCATGGCGAAAATCTCCCCCCTGGGCCCGGTCTATCAGGCCGGCACCCTCTCCGGCAACCCGGTGGCCATGACCGCCGGCCTCAAGACGCTGGAACTGATCTCCGCGCCCGGTTTTTACGAGGACCTGGGGACCAAGACCCGCCAGTTGGCCGAAGGGCTGAAAGCCGCCGCCCGGGCCGCTGGCATCCCCCTGACCACCAACCAGGTCGGGGGCATGTTTGGCCTCTTTTTCACCGAGGCGGAACAGGTCAAGGACTATGCGGGTGCCACCGCTTGTGACGTAGCCCGCTTCCGCGCCTTTTTCCATGCCATGCTGGCTCGTGGCCAATACCTGGCCCCCTCGGCCTTTGAGGCGGGGTTTGTCTCCGCCGCCCATAGCCAAGCTGACATCCAGGCAACGCTGACCGCCGCGGCAGAGAGCCTCAGGGGCTTGAGGTAACAACCACCGGGAACTTAAAAAAAAGTCAATTTTTCGGGTTCTTAAGACAAACCCTCTCATTGTCAGTCAGGCATCCGCTACACCTATAGGTGGTATTTTCTGAGCCTCCAAGGGACTGGCCATACCCTGAACCGATTTCACTGAAGAGGTTATGAGACATCATGCATCCCGATTTTTGGCACCAACGTTGGCTCAAGGAGGAGACCGGATGGCACCAGGAGGAGATTAACCCTCATCTTCAGAGCTTCTGGCCGGCCTTGGGACTCACCGCCGGGGCCAGAGTCCTCGTCCCCCTGTGCGGCAAGAGCCGGGACATGCTATGGCTGGCGGGCGAAGGCTATCGCGTCCTGGGGGTCGAGATCAGCCCCCTCGGCGTGGAGGCCTTTTTTGCCGAAAACGGCCTGAGCCCCCAGATCAGCACCGCGCCACCCTTCCGCCGCTACCGGGTCGACGAACTGGAAATCCTCTGTGGGGACTTTTTCGACCTTGGTCCCGATCTGGTGTCTGGCGTGACGGCCCTGTTCGACCGCGCCTCCCTGATCGCCCTGCCACCGGCGATGCGTCCGGCCTACGTTCGCCATCTGCATGGCCTCCTCCCGGCAAAGACGGAGGTCAAGGGCCTCTTGGTAACCCTCGATTACGAGCAATCGGAATGGGCTGGGCCGCCCTTCGCCGTCACCCCCACTGAGGTCAATGCCCTGCATGGCGCCTATTTCCACATCCAGGAACTGGCGGCCCACGACCTGCTGGCCAGTACCCCGCGCTACCGGGAACGTGGGCTGTCGCGCATGATGGAGCGCGTCTACAGGCTGACGTCAAACCTCATGACTATCCCCGGTCCCTGAACAACCGAGCGCCCCCCTGGGACCTCAGCGGCTACCCGATCCCGTCAGTGGCCTCCCAGACGTGGCATATCCGATCAAACCTGGTTATGGACCCGTCCGTAACCGCCGATATGACCTGTTTACCGCTTAAGGTGACCCGTTCAATCGAAACTTATCAATCTGATTAAAAAACATTTTCAGCAACTTAAATTCCTACGCCTTGACCAGGAATAGGGAAAACCCTTAGAATTAACAATTCCTGACGTAATGTAATGTCAAGAGAGGAACAACATCATGAACCTGGATGCTCGCACCCTGATTCTTACGGCCAGCCTGATGGCCAGTGCCCCGATGAACCCGGTATCGGCCAACCTGGCCCATGATGCCCCGAACCCCGTCGTCCAGGACGAGGATTTGGACAATGGCCCAAACCAGAGCAGTGGGGATGGAGACAGCCCGCCCCCCAAGAAAAATCGGGTCGAAACCAAGAAACAGCGCGCTCTCAAACCCAACACAGCCAAAGGCACCAGGAGCCAGGATGCGGAACTCCAGTGCCTGGCCCTCAACATCTATCACGAGGCCGGCGCTGAGCCCTATATCGGCAAGCAGGCGGTCGCCGCCGTGACCCTGAATCGAGTCAAATCAACCGCCTTTCCCACCTCGGTCTGCGGCGTGGTCAAGCAGCGCAACAACAAGAGTTGCCAGTTCTCCTGGGTATGCCAGCGGCCAAACGCCCAGCCGGAGAAAGACTCGGATGCCTGGCAGGATGCCCTGGAAATCGCCCGTAAGGCCCTGAAGGGCCAACATCAGGACCCGACCCACGGGGCCCTTTATTTCCACGCCACCCGTGTCAAGCCGCACTGGTCCCGGGTCCACAAAAAGACTACCCGCATCGGTGGGCATATTTTCTATAAGCCGGCGAAAAAAGCCGCTTGACAATCAATTAGCCCAATCCAGCCGTCGAAGCATCCCTCTTCAGTACGAATGGGCCCGTCACGCCTCCGAACTGTCCCCTCAAATGAATGTCTTCGCCATGACCTGCATGCGAAAAACGGCCTCAGGGCGGCCTCTCTCGCGTGGTACCCGCGGGAACTGCCAGCGCCATCGCCATCGCCAGGGACAACCCCTCCTTTGTCGCGCATGGAACCCCTCTTGATTTCAACCGGCTAAGGGCTTCAGGATATCCTCGTCCTTTTCACCTAGCGGCTTCAAGCATGTCCAACCCTCGTCGTACCGGTGCCAGCCTCTTCTTCGATACCCTCGTCGACCTTGGCGTGGAATACATTTTTGGCCACACCGGTGGCGCCGTCATTCCCCTGCATGTCGAACTGAACAAGCGCATGCGGCGGGGGGAACCATCCCCCCGCTTCATCCTTTGCCGACAGGAAGGGGGAGCGGGGCACGCGGCCGAGGGCTATGCCCGTACCAGTGGTCGGGTCGGGGTTGCCCTTGCCACCTCGGGACCCGGGGCCACCAATCTGGTCACCCCCATCGCCGATGCCTACAAGGATTCCATCCCCACCCTCTTCGTCACCGGTCAGGTGCCCAGCTTCGCCATTGGTACCGATGCCTTCCAGGAAGTCGATACCCTGGGCATCACACGGCACATCTCCAAGCACAACTACCTGGTCAAGGATATCCGCGACCTGGAATGGGTGCTGCGGGAGGGTTTTGCCCTAGCCCAAAGCGGTCGGCCCGGGCCCGTGGTGGTGGACATTTGCAAGGACGTGCAACTGGCCCAGGTCGTCAGTGCTAACCGCCCCCGCCCGCGCCATCGGGAAGCCCAGGCCTTCGATACCAGCCGGGCAGAGGACATCCTCGAGGCCCTGACCAGGGCGCAGCGCCCGGTCATCAAGGCCGGTGGCGGCATCATCCATGCCGAGGCGGCGCTGGTGTTGCAAGCCTTCGCCGAGCGTTTCGAGGTCCCGGTCACCACCACCTTCAACGCCCTGGGCACCATCCCCTTTCAACGCCCCTATTTCCTGGGGATGCCGGGGATGCATGGCTCGATACCGGCCAACTATGCCCTGCGCGAGGCGGACCTGATCCTGACCCTGGGGGGGCGTTTCGACGATCGGGTGGCGGTCAAGGACTTCGCCAAGGGCAAGCGGATCGCCCACGTCGACATCGATCCCTCGGAACTGGACAAACGCATCCGCAGCGACTTGTCACTGTCCGCGGACCTGAAGGACTTTCTGGACTACGGGCTAGCCAGCGGCCGGTCCGCCCGGCACCCGGAATGGCTGGCGCGCGTCGCCACGTGGCGCACCCAGATGCCCAAACCCTACCTCCAGTCCGTGCATATCAAGCCCCAGGCGGTGATCGAGGCCATCTCCAGCCTGACGGGGGGCGATGCCACCCTGGTCACGGGCGTCGGTCAGCACCAGATGTGGGCGGCCCAGTACTACCGTTTCTCCCGCCCTCGCCAATGGATCAGTTCCGGCGGGCTGGGAACCATGGGCTTTGGCCTCCCGGCGGCGATCGGCGCCTGGTACGCCAACCCGGACAAGCCCCTAGTGCTCATCGACGGTGACGGCAGCTTCCAGATGAACATCCAGGAACTGGGGACCATTGCCGCCAACCGCATCCCGGTGAAAATGTTCGTCCTCAACAACAGCTTTCTCGGCATGGTGCGGCAGTGGGAAGACATGATGGACGAGGGCCATCACTACGAGACGTGCCTGGCCCGCAGTGCTGAATGCAAACCCGATTGCACCCTGACAGACCCCGCCTGCCGCCGCCAGATACCCGACCTCCTTGGTCTGGAACAGGTCTACCCCCGGATTCGCACCTCACGCCTCACCGATACCGCGCACCTCTGGGAAGGCATCAGCGCGGCCCTGTCCCAGCCAGGCCCGGCCTTGGTGGACATCTGGATTGAAAAGACCGAGGACGTACTGCCCATGGTCCAACCGGGCCATGGCCTCAGTCAGATGATCGAATAGCGTTCAGGGATGGCTGAGGGCCAGAAAGGATCTGTAGGGCCTGGCAGGCGGGGTGCCATCGCCAAAGGCTTGAGGTCCGCACCAGGACGAAGGACGAGACGGTGATCGGCCAGATCTCCGAACCGGGGATACCTCACCCCGCTTGATGAGTCAGGCGAACTCGTCGAAACCCGCCCGACGGTACCATTTGCGCGCCTCTTCCGGGTCCCGTTCGATCCCCCGCCCCTCTTCGTACATCATCGCCAGGGTCGTCTGGGAACCGGCCAGCCCCTGCTCGGCGGCCTGGCGGAACCAGTGCACCGCCAAGGCGGGATCCTTGTCGGTGCATTCCCCCTCCATGTACATGAAGCCCAGGCCATGTTGGGCGATATCCAGACCGGCCTCGGCCGCCGCCTTCATGTAGCGGAAGGCCAGCCCCTGGTTCTCATGCATCCCCAGGCCATTCTGGGCCATGATCGCCATGCGATACTGGGCCTGGGGGTCACCGGCCTCAGCGAGGGGGGACAGCAGACCCGCGGCGCGGGCAAAATGCTTGGCCTCGAAGGCAGCGATGCCGCTACCAAGCTCCATGTCGTAATTGGTGATCTTATCGCTCATGTTGACGTCCAACTGGGATTAGGAATGGACCGGATCGACCGGGGGGCGATACCGGAGGCCCGGCGCGAAGTTCTCCGGGTCTGGGCTGGAATTGTGGGCCCTGCCCGACAAATCAAAGTCCTGGCTTTATTGCTCACAGTCCCGGCTTGAAAAGCTCAGTCGGGGCCCGCCAGTGGCCGTCTCCAACTATCCATCAGACGGCTTAAGCCGCAAACCGGCGTCCAAGCCCAGCCAGGTGCTCCATTGGGCCAGCAGGTCCTGATTGGCGGCCGCCACCGCCAGGCGGGGGGTTAACGCCAGTTCATCGGTCACTGGCTGCCCCCCTGGCTCCAGTAATTGGCTCCGGATCCCTGCCTCGCGGGCGATGAGCCGCCCGGCGGCATAGTCCCACAGGCGTTGGCCACCGTGCAGGTAGAGCCGGGCCCGACCCGCTGCCAACCAGCACCACTCCAGGGCGACGGAGCCCAGGCTGCGCAGGGAACGGTAAGGTGCCCCGCCCCCGAGGCGCGCGAGCAGTAACGGCGGTAGACGCTTGAGGTCCACGATCGCCAGACAATCCCCCAGGTCCGTGCCCGCGAAGGGCGGCGCCAAGGACATTCCATTCAGCCAGGCTCCTGACCCAAGTTCAGCCGCGTAGCACTCGTCCCGCACCGGGTCTAGGACCAGGCCCAGCCGCGCCCGCCCTCCCCGCAGCAGGGCCAGGGATATGCAGAAATAGGGGAAACCGCCGGCGTAGTTGCTGGTGCCATCCAGGGGGTCCAGGCACCAGATACCCCCCTCGGCACCGGCCAGCAAGGCTCGTTGCTCCTCGCCCGACATCTCCTCCCCCAACAAGGGGATACCGGGAAAGGCCTGTTCCAACTCGGCGCGGATGATGGCCTGCACCCCCAGATCGGCCTGGGTGACCAGACTGCCATCGGCCTTGGCCTGGACAGCGACGCGCTGGAAGCGAGGCAAAATCTCGCGGGCCGCGGCGGCACGCAGCATCCCGCTGAGGTCGGTCAATAGCGGACTCATGGCATTCATGGCATTCAGGACACGCGCTCGGGACACCAAAACCGGCATCATAGCGCGGCAGCCCTTGGCCTCGGGGGAAATAGCCGCCATCCATGACGACGCCCGGAGCCGGCATTTGCTAGACTGACCCGATCAATACTGGACTGACCCAGGTCGGCCATTGGTGTGGACCCTACAAACAGCCGCCATGAGACCTTTCCGATGATCCGAGCCCCTGGCCCTGCCCGGGCGTTGCTGGCCGTGCTCGCCCTGCTGGCGGGCACGGTAGCTGCGGCCGCCGAGGATGTCAGCGCCGCGCCACGGGCGGCCATGGCGGAGGCCATGGCGAAGATGATGGAGGCCATGGGCTTCCTGGGACCCGCCCTGCCCGGGTCCATGCCCAGCCCCATCCCTGGCGTCATGCCGGGGATGATGCCCAGCCCCCTGACCGGCATGCCAGGTGCCACCGATCCCAAGACCCTCATGGACCAAGGCATGGAAAAGGGTGGCGCGGCCCTGCAACAAATGACCGAGGGCATGAAGATGCCCGACACCCCGACGAGCTTCATGCCCTGGGGTACTCCTTCCCGCCTGGATGGCGTCTGGGAGGGGCGGAACGGGGAATTACTGATCGTGCAGGGCAACCGCTTCCGGATCTATCCCGGCGCCAGTCATTACGTGGATGGCTACATCCAGTTACAGGGAGACCGCCTGGCCCTGTACAACCCCGGTAACGAGCACATTCGGCCCTTCGAATTCGCCGAGTCCGAGGGGCGGCTCGCCTTGCGGGACCCGGCCGGAACCCTCTTCCTCTACCGGCGGTTGTGGCTCGAACAACCCGCCGCCGAAACGACCAGGGCCCCTGAAGCGACCGAGCAGCGCGCGAAGTGATCCCGCCAGGTGGTCAGCCCAGGAGCAGCTTGGCCGCCATCAGCAATAGCAGGGTGCCAAAAACCCGGCTGAGGATGGGTATCGGCAGGCGATGGGCCAGCCGGGCGCCGATGGGTGCCATGGGCACGCTGGTGATCAGGATACCCAACATCGCGGGCCAGTAGATAAAGCCCGTGCTCATCGCGGGCAAACCTTCCCGCCCCCAGCCGCTGATCATGAAGCCCAGGGCCCCGGCCAGGGCGATGGGCACCCCACAGGCGCTGGAGGTCGCCACCGCCTGGCGCAGATCCAGACCTGTCCTGACCAAATAAGGCACGGTGAGGGTACCGCCACCGATGCCAACGATGGCCGAAAGGGCGCCAATTCCTCCCCCCGCCATGGCCATGGCCCAATTCCCCGGATGGGTCAGGCGCCGGTTTCGCTCCCGGGGCCATAACATCCGTAGCCCGACGTAGAGCAGAAAGGCGCCAAAGAACCGCTGCAACCA
Organism: Gammaproteobacteria bacterium; assembly: GCA_019136395.1. The sequence goes on along the minus strand of JAGVUH010000245.1, from coordinate 1,956 downwards.
GGCTTGGGGCAAGAGGCCGGCGATGGCCGCTCCCGCCCAGGCCCCCAGGATGATGCCGGGTACCAGCCGCCGGAACTGACCCCACTGCACGGCCCCACGCCGGTGATGGGCCAAGGTGGAAGACCAGCCAGTCCCGATAATGCTGGCCAGTGAAGTGCCGACCGCCAGATGGGCAAGCCAGGGGGGGGCGAAACCCAGATGGCCAAAGACCAGAATCAACGCGGGCACGATGATCACCCCCCCGCCGACCCCCAGGAGCCCCGCCAGCAGCCCGGATAAGACCCCGGTCCCCAGATAGGCCAGGAACTCAGTCACCATCACCCCACCCCCCCGTTGCCGACAAGCAAGAAATAGGCGTCAAACCGCCCCCCTCCACCAGCCCCTCTGGCCACTTGGCAGGCCCGGCCGAGCCAGTCCGGATGACAGACCCGGCCGACCTGGCGAACCCGTCCGGTCAAGGCCTAGGAAAGCACTCAGAAATATTAGCGCTTGCTCATATAAGCAAAAAAATATATTCTTAAGGGTAGAAAGTTTACCCTTAACGCTGTTCCCCATGATGCTGTACCCCTTCGCCCTTATCCTGCTTCTGGCCCTGGTGGCGCCTAGCGCTATGGTAGCAGCCGAAGGCGACTACGATTGGGCCGGGATTGGCGCTGAGGCCCGCGAACGGGGACAGCCCATCGCCCTCCTGGTCACAGGACCGGACTGTGGTTACTGCGAGCGCCTGCACCGGGAATTTCTCGACAATCCCGCCACCGGCCATACCCTCGCGGGCGGCGCGATCACCCGGGAAATCTCCCGTGATACCGGCGGCAAGGTCACCGACTTCGACGGCGAGCGCATCCGTACCCGTCTCTTCCTGGCGCGCTATGACATCTTCGCCACCCCTACCCTCCTCTTCCTGAGCCCCGAGGGCGAGCCCCTCGCCCCGGCCCTGGTTGGCTTCAATGGGGCTCAGGCCTATGGCGAACTGGTTGCGACCCGTCTGGCGCATGCCAATCACAACCTGGCGAGTGGCGATCGCCCCAGCCCCTCCCTGTTTGCCAGCGGCCAATAGCCGGGCGGGGCATCACTTGCCCGCCTGACTCACAACCTGCCGCGCAGATCGCGTAGCCCAAAGCCACGCCAGGACTTGCCACCCGCCGGGGTTACCCCCTTGGCCAGTCCCAGGACCCGAAATCGCTCGCCCATGGCATCGGGCATCACCAACCGCTTGGCGCCCAGCAGGAGTTTCAGGCCCGCATCGCCCTCCCCGCCCGGTCCGTTCAGGCGCTCCGCCAGCAGTTCATCCAACCCCAGGGCCAAGAGGAAGTGGGCCTGGGTGGTGTAGCCGGCAAGTTCCAGACCCGCCGCCAGGCCCGCCCTCGCCGCCGCTGAGAAGTCCACATGGGCCGTGATGTCCTGGAGACCCAGATGGACGTAAGGGTTACCGTGGGCCTGGTGGCGATAATGGCAGACCAGGGTCCCCATGCCCCGTTCGGCCCGATAATAGTCGACCTCCTCGTAGCCATAGTCGATCAGGAGCAGGAGCCCCTGACGCAGCGTGCCGGCCAGTGCCTCTAGCCAGGGACCTAGCCGAAGATTGATCTCGGAGACATAACCAGGCATATGGGCCAGACCGCGGGCCTGCAAGCCAGCGACCGCCACCACCAAGGCCGGGTCTTCCGGGGGCGCCAGCACCTCCGCCCAACCCGGGTCCGCCGCGGTCGCGGGCGGGCGGACCCGGATTTCGGCCGGCTTGCCCGCGGCGCCGATCTCAAAACGGCTGACCGGCATGGCGTCCATGACCTCGTTGGCCACCAGGACGCCGTTAAAACCCTCAGGCAGACCCGTGAGCCAATGAACGCTTCCGATCAGGTCCGGGTGACGGGCGGCCAGCAGGTCCCGCTGGCGTTCGCGCAACTCCGCCCCCGGCTCCAGGATCAGATAGCGCGTCGGCAGGCAATCCGCCCCCCT
>JAGVUH010000701.1 GCA_019136395.1 Gammaproteobacteria bacterium | reverse complement strand
CCCCCGGACGGGAGCACCGGCACCCGCCCCCGATGGCGCCTCCGCTCGCGCCCCGGCCCTCGCCGCCCGATCCAGCTCGCGCAGGTGGACCAGCTTCTCCCGGATACGAATCTCCAGCCCCCGGTCCACCGGCGCGTAATAGCGCCGCGGACGCATGGTGTCCGGAAAATAGACCTCACCCGCCGCATAGGCCTCCGGCTCGTCATGGGCATAGCGGTACTCCCGCCCATACCCCAGCTCCTTCATCAGCCGCGTCGGGGCATTGCGCAGATGCACCGGGACCTCCAGGGAGCCCGACTGACGGGCATCCGCCAGGGCCGCCTTCCAGGCCAGATAGACCGCGTTACTCTTGGCGGCGCAGGCCATGTAGACCACCGCCTGGGCCAGGGCCAGCTCGCCCTCCGGGCTGCCGAGCCGCTCCTGCACGTCCCAGGCATCCAGGGCCAGGGCCAGGGCCCGCGGGTCGGCATTGCCGATGTCCTCGCTGGCCATCCGCGCCACCCGGCGGGCGATGTAGAGGGGATCGCAGCCACCGTCGATCATCCGCGCCAGCCAGTAGAGCGAGGCATCCGGATCGGACCCCCGTACCGATTTATGCAGGGCCGAGATCTGGTCGTAGAAGATATCGCCCCCCTTATCGAAGCGGCGCGCATGGCCGGCGATGACCTCCTTGACCGCCCCCTCCCCGATCTCCCCGTCCGCGCTCAGATCCGCCGCCAGCTCCAGCAGGTTCAGGGCGCGGCGGGCATCCCCGTCCGCCTCCTCCGCCAGCACCCGCCGTTGCTCAGGGGCCAGCCGCAGCCCCAGGGTGCCCAGCCCGCGCTCCGCGTCCCCCAGGGCCTGGTCGATCACCGCCTCCAGGTCCTCGACCTCCAGGGCCTTGAGGAGATAGACCCTGGCCCGGGAGAGCAGGGCGTTGTTGAGCTCGAAGGAAGGGTTCTCGGTGGTGGCGCCGATGAAGACCAGGGTGCCCTCCTCCACATGGGGCAGGAATGCGTCCTGCTGAGCCTTGTTGAAGCGGTGGACCTCGTCGATGAACAGCAGGGTCCCCTGCCCTGCCGCGGCCCGCACCCGCCGCGCCTCCTCCACCGCCTCGCGGATGTCCTTGACCCCGGCCAGGACCGCCGACAGGCGCAGGAAATGGTAGTTGGAGGTCCGCGCCAGCAGCCGCGCCAGGGTCGTCTTGCCCGTGCCTGGCGGGCCCCAGAAGATCATGGAATGGGGCCGGTCGAGCTCGATGGCGCGGCGCAGGGGCTTGCCCGGGGCCAGCAGATGGGCCTGACCGCGGAATTCGGCCAGGGTCCGTGGCCGCATGCGCTCCGCCAGGGGGGCCGTGGCCAGGGGAGCGGTGGCCGGGGTCGACATTCAGCGCAGCTCGAGGAAATCCCCGCCGATGGGCTGCTCCATCTTGAACAGCTTGGCATCCAGCTTGGGATTACGCTTGCTGGTGAGGAAACTGAAACGGGTAAGTTGGCCGAAGCTGTCCTCCATCAGCAGGGTATCCAGGTCCGCGCCGATAAAGCCGATGCGGATGCGGGTCACCTGGGACTCCGGGTCCCGGGGCTGAAGTTCCACCCAGTCGCGCCCATCGCCCGGGTCCCAGGCCAGGATCTGGAAATGGGTCTCGATGGGCTCATCCGAGGCCAGCAGTTGCGCCGGGGTGCCATCCAGGGCGCTGGCCTGGCTCTGATGTGAGATCTGGTCCAGCTCGATGTCATGCAGCCAGACCCGGCTGCCATCGGCGACGATGACCTGCTCCAGGGGCGCGCGATACTCCCAGCGGAAGCGGCCCGGGCGCTGGAGATAGAGGGTGCCCTCGGACTCGATCATGCGCCCCCCATCGGCGCTGAGGGTGTACTGCTGAAACTCGGCGCTGAGGGTGTCCAGGCCCTTGAGGTAACCGCGCAGCCGCTCCTCCCCGCTCGGCGCCGCCTGGCCGATGAGGGGCAAGGTCAGGAGGACTAGCAGGGCTATCAGTGCCCAGCAATACCCGGACACCGGCCCCGGCTGGCCCTGGTGTGTTTGTTCAGACCCCTCGCGCACCCGGAGGGCCTTGATGGCACAAGGTGCCGACTCTCTTACTCCCTCCCCCCTGGTGGGGGAGGGTTGGGTAGAGGGGGTCTGAACGGGTACGCTCTGATTAAACAGCCGATAATCCACCCGATCCGCCCTTTGGCCCCTGTGGTGGGCCATGCGGTGGCTCGTCTGGTTGCCCCAGCGGTAGTCCGCGCGGTAGTTAGTGCGGTGAAATGCCGAAAGCCGGCAGAGTGACAAAAATATGTTCATACGGCATTGATTGCTAAACAGAGGGGATACCACCGGTCAAGGTGGTTGGTAGATTGGTAGCCATCGTAAATCATTTTACGATCATCCCTGGGTCGGGAATTTCCGGGGCGGGTGGCACAGCCCAAGCGATGTCCACCTCCACCTCTACCGAAAAGGTTTCAGCGGGGACCGTCAGCAGCCTCGCGAACGGGGCGGAACGATCGACGGTGGATGGCGCAGGGACCCAGGGCGCGCAGGGCGGTGAGGTGGTCGGCCGTGGGATAGCCCTTGTGGATCGCCAGGCCATAACCGGGGTAGAGGTCGTCGAGGCGGACCATCTCCCGGTCCCGGGCGACCTTGGCCAGGATGGAGGCGGCGGCGATGGCCGCGACCTTGCCATCACCGCCGACGATGGCCTGGACGGGGCAATCCAGCGTCGGGCAGCGGTTACCGTCCACCAGGGCCAGTTCCGGGACGCGGCCCAGGGCCA
>JAGVUH010000601.1 GCA_019136395.1 Gammaproteobacteria bacterium | reverse complement strand
GGCGGGTGCGCCATTTCAACTCGGAGGAACGATTGATCCTCGATTCCCTGGAGGTGGCGGCGGCCCCCCTGGCCGTGCTCGCCGCTCAGGAGGACATCAGCGACAGCGCCGTCCACCTGGGGGAAATACTTACCGCCCTTCGCGGATAAGGCCTGGCGCTGGAAGACTGTCACCAGGCCAGCCGCGTCGCTTCGCGTCGCCTTTCAGGCACCTGCCGGGCAATCTGGTCAGCCCCGGCCGGACAGGGTGATCCGCCCGATGCCCGGCAAACGCAGGCCCAGGTCATTGACATCCAACCCCGTTGAGAGGCCCAGCACGTTGACCTCGACCCCCTCTTCCCAGGCCAGTCCAAGGCCCAGCAGACCAGCGAGGGAAAGCTGCCAGCCGGTGCCGCTCGGCATCGGGGCGAGAAGATCGCCATTGGCCAGATAGTCCTTGCCCAGGGCCGTGGGTGGCAGATCCAGGCCCAGTTCGGGGACCTGCCGGGCGACGAAGGCGGTGAAGGTGTTGCTGTTCGGACCCGGCCAGGCGCGGTAGGCGAAGGGATAGGGATAGTTCGCCACCGCCGTCTCGATGCGGTCGATGAGGCCCTCGACCTCAGGGCCGCGCCGCTCCAGCAACAGCGCGGGTCGGGCGTTGTACCAGAGGAAGTCTGGGGCGCTCTGGCTGACGCTCACCACCGACTGGCCGCGGTAAAGGTTCCAGCCAATGACCTGATAGACGGTGTAATTCTGGGCCCGATGCCGCTTGGTGGCGATCCAGGTATGGATGGCGAAGGCCCCGCGCCAGTTATAGGCCCGGGCCCCGTACACCAGGATCAGTGGCTCCGGCGTCTCCGCTGGCGTGGGGGCCTGGCCGGTACTGGCGTGGCTGGCCTGACTCCAGTGCGTTTCCAGATCCAGATCCCCGAAGGCCAGCACCGTGAAGGGGCCGAGCAGCAGGAGCCAGATCAACCCAGCCAGGCGGGCGGACCACTTGAGCCAGAGGTTTCGGCGGGGTGGGTGATTCACCGGGCTCACAGACAAACTCACAGCATCTTTTCAGGGTATGGTCAATTTCAGGGATCAGGTAGAGGCCGGGGTCCCTGAGGTTGAGCGATTGTTCACTCCTGAAACCACAGTCGGTCAGGGTGAAGAGCGGGTGGCTGGTGATTTCATGGCCAGTAAGCGCTATTCATGGTGAAAATTTTTCACTACATTAGACATTGTGAATACCCTGTACCGCGACGGCAAGCTCAAGATTTCGGTCTATGCCGATCACGCCCCGGCGCATTTTCATGTGCGCACCCCGGACGGCGATTCGATGGTCGATTTGGCCACCCTAGAGGAGCTGGCCGGTACCGCGAACCGTAAGCTGCTGGTCAAAGCGATTGCCTGGGCGATGGAAAACCAAGACCTGCTCGCAGCGGAATGGCGCAAACTCAACGGAGACTAACCATGCCCACCAAGCTTCCCCGCCTGACCCAAGTAACTGCCCTGCCTGGCCTGCGCCTGGCGCTGGTCTTTGCCGATGGATGGGAGACCACGGTAGACCTGGACGCGTTCATCACCAGCTTTCCCAGCCTGGCACCCCTGGCCGACCCGGCCCGCTTTGCCACACCCGCCATCGAGGAGTGGGGCAGCGGCGTGACCTGGGACGACGAGGGACCGCTTTCCCTGGCCGCGACAACCCTGTATCGGCTGGCCAGCGAACAGGCCGGGGATGACCGGCGGCGCTTCGAGGCTTGGTTGCTGCAACATGGCCTGTCCAATGCCAAGGCGGCCGAGGCGCTGGGGATGACCCGGCGCAGCATCATCAGCTATCGCACCGGCAGCCGGCCGATCCCCAAGACGGTGTGGCTGGCGTGTCTGGGCTGGAGCTGCTCGCAAGGGCATCCGGGAGATCATGGGGCACTAGCCACGCGGGCGGCGGCGTGAGATAGCTAGCTTTTCCTTGAAAATCGAAAAGTCAACTTCGGATTTTCAAGGAAAAATCGGCAAGGGGCCTGGTTCCGGGTTCGCCGGCCCATTTGCTTCCCCGTGGCGATTTATCAACAATAGCCGCCTTGTTTTTGCGAGGGGGCTCAGGCGATGCACGATGCGGACGAGGTGGGCGAGATGGCGGCCATGATCGCGGCCTTCGACCGCTCCAATGCCATCATCGAATTCACGGCGGCGGGGGAGATCCTCAAGGCCAATGATCGGTTCCTGCATTGCCTGGGCTACCGCCGCGATGAACTGCTTGGCAAGCACCATCGCCTCCTCGTCGATCCGGCCTTTGCCGCCTCCCCGGCCTACGATGCCAGCGGCCGGTTCGGTACGGTGTGAGCCCCGCGTACTGGGTGAAGCCCAGGCCGCGCGCGGACGCCGCCGGTGACGGCCCGCCGGGGTAAACGGAGGGTAGGGGTAGGCGTTGCGGAGGGAGCGCGCCGGCGACGGACCTCCCCACCCGCTGGGCAGCGGCCCCGGCCGGGATCGCCGGGGTCTTTAGGACCGAGCCAGGGGCAGGCCTCCGGCGGCCCGGGCCGGTGGTGGCGGCCTCAATCCGGGGCGGGCTCCGCCCCGGCGCAGTCACGCGCCGCCAGGGTTGCGGTGTAATTCCACGGCATCCAGGCGGCCGGGTCGAGGGCCACCGCAGCGGCGTGGCGTTGTAACGCCACCAGATAGTGCCTGACCGAAAACCCATTAAATTCGCCAAAACCACCCCGCCCGGCCGGCGTCAGCGGGTCATCCGGGCTCATTCCGTGGTGAATTGAATGCGGCGCGCCGAGCTAATT
>JAGVUH010000068.1 GCA_019136395.1 Gammaproteobacteria bacterium | reverse complement strand
CCAGCCCACCTCGCGCAGAAAGGAATCCCCGCCCTTGGTGGCGGCGGCATAACCGGCCTGGAGGCCACGCACCGCGTGCCAGACCTGGCGGGGGGAGATCTCGCCGAAGTGCAGGTGGGGCGAGAGCCGGGAGGTACCGGGGTGGCCGGGGAGGTCGCGGTCCGCGGCATAGGGTGACTTCCGGTGGCGGGGGCGCCAGGCGCTCGGGGGCGGGCGTCGGGGCCTCGGGCTCCGGCAGGCCCAGACAGGCCCGCCAGAAGGGGGTGAAGACCTTGAAGGGCTCGCCGGCCCCGTTCTTCACCTGCTCCGGCTCCAGCAATAGCCGGCCCCGGAAGCGGCGCACCTCCAGGCTGTCGCCCAGTTCCCGCCACAGGCGTTGTTCAAGATCCGCCTCCGCCGGGGTGTAGCTGCGGTGAAAGTAGAGGGCCTGTGCCTGGCACTCCCGCGCAAGTTGGCTGGCCAGGGGCCGGGGGTGTCGTCATCGAGGACGAAGAGGGGGATGAGCGGGGCACCGCTGGCCACCGCCGCCCGCAGGGGCGCATGGTCGGTAAGCCGGTAATCGTCGCGGAACCAGAGGATGACGGGAGCTGCTGACATGGCGATGAGCTAAGGGTAGCGAGTGATTAGCCGATTCGGGTGATTGTCCGATTGACTGGGGTGATGAACTAGGGCGCTGTACAGAAGGTGGCTATAAATGTAAGCCGGGATGAGGGGCGCCATAGCCGGTATGAGATGAGGGGCGCAATACCTGATATGAAAGGGGGGGGGCGTTGCCGTGATTTTCCTGCTCACTGTCAAGTTACGGCTCGCCACTGCCCCTGAAACGGAAGACAAGGCTGGTGATGCATGGCTCGTGGCTTCCACGTCAACGCCCTATGACATCTGATCGAAATCGGCGGGATGTGGCCAGCCCAGGCATGCGCCGATAAGCCGCAGGGCCGAGGTGAAGTCCGTGCCCAGGGGCCGGGCCCCCGCGGCGGTGATGACCTGGGGCGAATGCACGGCGGCCAGCCCTCCCACCAGGATGGGCAGGGACGTCAGTGCCCCCAGGGCGGCCAGTTCCCGGGCCAGGGCCTCGGCGGGCATCCGGGCGGAGGCCGAGAGCACCACCGCCCGGCAATCGGCGATACGGGCGGCGGCGGCGATCTCGGGGGCGGGGACATCGGCGCCCAACAGCACCAGCCGGTAACCCTGGCCGGCGGCCGCCAAAGCGAACTGGATCAGGCCCAGTTCGTGATGCTCCCCGGCGGGACAGGCGGCGACCAGGCGCGGCCCCTGGCCCAGGGCGTTCAAGTGCTGAAAGCGCGCCCCGAGCTTGTTACGCAGGAAGTTGGAAAAGAAGTGCTCCCGGGCGATGCTCGCCTCCCCCTGGGGCCAGGCGGCGCCCAGCCGCTCCAGCACCGGGGTCGTGAGGTGGCTGGCAACCCGTTCGATGGGATAGAGGGACAGGGCATCGTTATAAACGGCATCCAGGGCCGCCGTGTCGAAGCGCGCCACGCCCGCGAGCATGGCGGCGATATAGCCCGGCCAGGGATCGAACCCCGCGGTCGGCACCGTCTGCAGTGCCCGCTGACTGTGGCGGATGTCGATTCCAGGGGAATCGAACATCGCCATTGGAACCCTCTCCGTTACCTCCGCCTTCGCCCCAGGCGAAGCGGGTATCTCGCTATCAGCCGTCACCGCTGCCCTGGCGGGTCCATGCGCCGTGCCACGCGTCGGATCCTCATCAATTGCCCGACCATGAACTGAAGGAAACCGCGGTTCGCCAACGAGCGTCTGTGGATCGGCCAGAGTTGGGCTGGCCGGAGCGATGCTTCCCGGCAGTGAGACGCCGGATTCCCCCGGTCCATCAGGGCCAGGACCTGGCGGACACGCTCGATGTCCGCCTCCGTATATAGTCGATGCCCCTTTTCCGTCCGGGTCGGGGTCAGCAGACGGTAGCGGCGCTCCCAGGCCCGCAGGGTGACCGGTGGCACGCCGGTCAGGCGGGAAACGGTGCGGATGGGGTAGAGACCGAGCCCCCGCGACCCGCCGTCATCCTCCTCCACGCTCACAACTTCACTCATGCTCGCTTGCCTGTGACTCTTTTTTTTGTTATACCACACTTATACAAAATTTGTACAAAGCCGATACAGCGCAGGTAACCGCCATGACCCCGATCCCCTACCTGGACCTTCCCTCCTTTGAGCACAGCCTGGTGGCCGAGCGCGCCCGCGAGCGCGTGGAACCGGGCGCCATGCTGGAACTGGAGCTGGACATCCTCTTCGCCGCCAACGGTGTGACCTGCCGCGACAGCCGGGTGATCCGCAAATCCAATCTCTGGCGGGACTTCTTCCCGGGCCAACTGGAGCGGCAACTCCTGGGCACGGCGGTGGGGGAGCGGGTCGAGGCGGACTTCACCCCGGGTGCCCTGACGGAGTACCAGGAGGGGGAGCGCTTCACCGCCCCCCGCGGGGCCTTCCGCAGCCGCAAGCTGGTGCGCCGCGACCTGGAGCCACGGCTGGGCCGTTTTTACCCCCGGGGTTTCCTCGCCGGCCAGCGGGGGATCTTCTCCGAGGATCGGCGCCCCCTGCGCGTGACCGGGATGCCGGCGGAGCGGCTGGAGATCGACAGCCGCCACCCCCTGGCCGGGGTGCCGGTCCGGCTGGGCATCAGCGTCCTGAGCACCTGGGGGGCGAGCGAGGAGCACGGCGGCATCTGCAACGACATCGCCATGCTGGCCACGGGCGAGGGTCCCGGGATGCAGCTGCCCCTGCCGGTCGGGACGAGCGATTTCTGGTACCCCGCGGCCATGGGCCGCCTGGACAACCGTGGCGATGAGGTCTTCTACGAGCGCACCCGCCTGGTGCATCACCTGGACAGCCATTGCCGGGCCCAGATCGAGGCCCTCTATGGCCAGTTGATCCCCGCCGGTGGCAAGGTGCTGGACCTGATGTCGAGCTGGGTTTCCCACCTGGATCGTACCGCCCCCGCCTGCCAGGTGACGGGGCTGGGAATGAACCGGGAGGAACTGGACGCCAATCCGCGCCTGGCGGAACGGGTGATCCACGACCTCAACCAGAACCCCACCCTGCCCTTCGCCAGGGCCAGCTTCGATGCCGTGGTTTGCACCGCCTCCTTCGAGTACCTGACCCAGCCGCGCCAGATCGTCGCCGAGATCGCCCGGGTGCTGAAGCCGGGTGGTATCTGTATCATCACCTTCTCGGATCGTTGGTTCCCGACCAAGGCCGTCCAGGTCTGGACCGAGGTCCATCCCTTCGAGCGCCTGGGCTACGTCCTGGCCAGCCTGATGAGCGACGAGCGCCTGGGTGATTTCAACACCTACAGCCGTCGCGGCCTGCCGCGGCCCCAGGATGACGCCCGCGCCGGGGAACTGGATCTATCCGATCCCCTGTTCGCGGTCTGGGCCCGGCGCCGGCCGGAACACTGATTAACCGCGGCAAAGGGGTGGACGCCAGCGAGCTACCGCGACCGCCCCTCTATTGATTTGAAGGATCGCGCCTCATGAAGTATCTGTCCGAGTCCGATTACGTCCATGGCCAGGCCCCCGCCACGGGGGTCCTGCTGGCCAACCTCGGCACGCCGGACGCCCCGGACCGGGCGGCGGTGCGGCGCTATCTCAAGCAGTTCCTCTGGGACCCGCGGGTGGTGGAGACGCCCCGCCCCCTCTGGTGGCTGATCCTCAACGGCATCATCCTCACCACCCGCCCCCAGCGCTCGGCCAAGGCTTACGCCAGTATCTGGGGCGCGGAGGGCTCGCCCTTGCTGAGCATCTCCCGTGCCCAGCACGCCCGCCTGGCGGAGGCCCTGGGGCCGACGCTCAGGGTGGAACTGGCCATGCGTTACGGCCAGCCCTCCATCCCCCAGGCCCTGGCGGCCCTGCGCCAGGCCGGTGTCCGGCGCCTGCTGGTGCTGCCGCTCTATCCCCAATACTCCGGCACCACCACCGCCAGCGTCTTCGACGCCGTGACCCAGGAACTCCGCGGCTGGCGCTGGATACCCGAACTGCGCTTCGTCAACCAGTATCACGACGATCCCGCCTTCATCGCCGCCCTGGCGGACGCGGTGCGCGCCTATCAGGCGGAGCATGGCCGACCCCAGCGGCTGGTGATGTCCTTCCACGGCCTGCCCCAGGCCTATTTCGACGCCGGTGACCCCTATCACTGCCAATGCCACAAGACCGCCCGATTGCTGGCGGAAACACTGGGGCTCACGGCCGAGGACTATGCCGTGACCTTCCAGAGCCGGCTCGGCGTCAAGGCCTGGCTCCAGCCCTACACCGACGAGTATCTGCAAGCGCTGCCGCAGCAGGGTATCCGCCACGTCCAGGTCATCTGCCCCGGTTTCAGCGCCGACTGCCTGGAGACCCTGGAGGAGGTGGCGATGGAGAATCGCGACCACTGATCCACCGTCATCTTCAGGGCTGGGAGCCCGCGCCCTTCGATGGCCCCGCCAGCCTGGCGCGGGCCAAGGCCCTGGGGGCCTCCCGCTAATGTCCAGCGTGGGTCATCAGCCTCCCCCAACGATGCCAGTGGCGGGTTCCTGCACACTGACTGGCACGCGGGGTATCCCCACCTCCCCGACGAATGACGGCAAGGGTCCCGGTCAGTCGTCTTTCACGCGCACCGCAACGCCGTCCTCAGTGAGCCAGCGCCCATGATCTCCCTTGAACGCCTCGCCTTTGCCTGGGTCGAACAGGGCCGGGTGCCGGATGCCCTGGTGCGCCAGGGTATCCGGCAACTCTGCCGGCGGCGCCTGGACCTCATCGCCGCCGCGGACTGCGAGGCGGTGGCCGCCGCCCGCCAGGGCTTCGTTGCCGAGATGCTCGCGGGCCCCGTGGCCCCGGTACCGGACCAGGCCAACGCCCAGCATTACGAGGTCCCCGCCACCTTCTTCGACATGGTGCTGGGGCCGCGGCGCAAATACAGTTGCTGCCATTTCCCTATTGGCGTCAGTGATCTGGCCGCGGCCGAGGACTCCGCCCTGGCCCTCACCTGCCTGCGGGCCGACATCACCGATGGTCAGGACATCCTGGAACTGGGCTGCGGCTGGGGCAGCTTGACCCTGTGGCTGGCGGAGCATTACCCGGCCGCCCGCATTACCGCCGTCTCCAACTCCCACTCCCAGCGCCAGAACATCGAGGCCCGGGCTGCCGAGCGTCACCTGACCAACCTGCGCGTCATCACCGCCGACATGAACGATTTCACCACCCCGGAGCGCTTCGACCGGGTGGTGTCGGTGGAGATGTTCGAGCACATGCGCAACTGGGGCCTGCTCTTCCAGCGCGTCGCCGGCTGGCTCAAGCCCGAGGGTCGCTTCTTCATGCACGT
>JAGVUH010000028.1 GCA_019136395.1 Gammaproteobacteria bacterium | reverse complement strand
ACCTGGGGTTGGGGTACTGGGACTTATACCAACAATTCCCTGAACGCGACACACCAAGGGAAATCTCACTACGTTTATTGAAGATTGAATTCCAACCCCACCTTCTTGATTTTTATGAACGAGAGAACAAAGAACAAAACGAGGTTGATCGCACGCCCGCGCTGACCACCAAATGACCAGAACCGCAACCCGCCAGTCAGGACCGGCTCTCCCGCACCTGCGAACTCTCGGTATGTATCCAGGACGAGGACCTCAGCCGCCAGGCAGCGACCCCACATCTGGTGAGGCTTGACGCTGGACCACATCCGGACCATCTTCCCAGACCAGCGCCCTGACCACGCCCGATGGTTGCTAACCCTAAGAAAGATGTCCTAGAATAATTAGCACAGGCGTAAAAGCCCGTTGAGGAGCCCACTTTGTGAGGGCGTTGAGTCACCGGGTCTTTCCAAGTCTGTACCGCTTGAAGGTGGAACCCTTCAACCCATTGTGACAATTAAGGTACTAAGCACGTGGAAAAATCGACCACTCTACGTTTGCGCGCGCTTCGGCAAAACACTGCCACCCCGTCCGATCTAGCCCGGGCTGCAACGCCGCCCCGCCCTGTCCAGCCCAACCTCCCGCGCCTCAATCCGATTTCGGTCACCGTCAAGGTGATGATCAGCGAGGCCACGCTGCCCGCCTTCCAATGCGCCGAAGGTTCCGCGGCCACCTACTTCAAGTTCTCGACCGTACTCGACCATATCCAACAGGTCACGGACCCGTTCGTCTTCGTTCTGCTCCTCAACGAACACGCGCCAACCGTCACGCTGACACTGGATTATGTCGAGGGCCAGGATCTCGCCACCCTGGCAGAGCGGGCCAGGCTCCAACTCCTGGAGACAATAGACCGCGAAGCCGACGCCGTGGCCGCTTTCCTGCGCAGCGATCTTGCCGGACTCCTGACCCTGCTGCTTGGCGCCATTGACCGGTTGAAACGTGACCTGGAGCAGGATTCCGCGACTGTGCTTGGCCGTTACTGGCAGGCCGGCACTGAACAGCTTAGCCAGGAGGCATATTTCGCCCGCTTCCGTGCTGACTACTTAGTTGATGCCAGCCAACAACTGGCAGTGTTGGAAACCTTCAACCACGGATTCCAGACCCTGCGCCAGGATGGGCTGGTACACCCCTTCTTCAGGCCCTTCGGTTGCTTACGCGGGCCAGATTTCCGTGGGGATGACCACGACACCGACCGGCTACTCCTTTGCATGGGTCGCCCCATCAGCCACCTGGCGAATGCCCTGCTCAAGTTGCCGGCCTGGGTACCCCACCGCCCGTCGTTGGAACTGCAAGCCCAGGTAGGGGGGCTCGATGAGTTGCTTGCCGCCCATGAGGCCCGGCTGCAAAACCACGCGCAACAGTTGGAAGAAGCGCTCTTCAAGGAACGTGCGGCGCGGCTAATTGAACTGACGGGCGATGAGCACCTGCGGTTTTCCATCGAGCAGGGTTTTCGCAGCCGCGCGACCTACTTCCGCTTGCTGGAGAAGTTCCTGATCGAGCGGTTGCGGGAAAAAGTAGTCCGGCCCCTGGTCACCGCCGGCCTACTGCCCAGCGAGGACCACGTCCACATCCGGTTCATTGCTTATCACGACGGTGGTGAGTTGAGGGAGGACGGCTACGAGGAATCCCGCAGTCCCTCACTAGGCGCCCTGAAACTCTTTGCTGCCCTTAGGGAGTTTCTGCGCACCGATGAGGTTATGCACGCCTTCGGGGTGCGCAATGACCTTGATCAGTTGGATGGGCTCTGCTTCCGACTGGCGTCAGAATCCTTCTATGACGATCCTGATCAAGAACTAGAGACCGAGGAAGCCATCGTGGTAGCGGATCTTTTTTCCGCCCCGTTGGCCCCGCGGGCCGACTATCTAAACCTGTTCATTGGCAAGCCCTCACCTGCTGTCGGTCAGACCGTCAACCAGGAGGGCCGGCCATGATCACCACCCAGCATGCCCAAGCCCGGATGCAGCAGCGCGGGATCACCCCGGCCGTGGTCGAACTCATTCTGGGCCTGGGCGACCAGAGTTACGACCGGGATGGATCAACCTACTACTTTCTCCAGGACAAGAAACGCCGGCTGGCCCTGGCCAGCGACCTGCGTCGCATTGCGGGTTCGCTGGAGGCGCCCAATGGCCTCTTTGCCGTGGAAAGCGGCACGGGTGAGTTGATCACCGTCGGCCGCCAGCATCGGCGCCGTCAGCACCGCAAGGCTTACGCCAAGCCCTGACCGCCGTAAGGGCGGCGGCCCAGGGCTTCTCGGCCCTGGCCGCTGCGCCTTGCCTGGCCACCCCATGCCCTTGTCCTTCCGGATACCGATTCCATGACCAATCCCTGGCTCGCGCTACCAACCACCGCCCCTTACGTCCTCCCGGCGGAGCACAACAAGATAGAACGCTTCAACCACGCCTACCCAGAGCCTGACTACCGGATACGGCTCAATGTGTTGCCCGAGCCCTACATCGGCAACCCGCAGGCCAAGGTGGTCATCCTGAGCCTGAACCCTGGCTACGACGAGACCGATCCCGATTGGCATGCCAGACCCGATTTCAGATCCAGCCTGGTGGCCAACCTGCGCCATGAACCCCAACCCTATCCCTTTACCCCCTGAATCCCGCTTACAGCGGCTCAGGTATTCACAAATGGTGGCGCTCAAAACTTAACGACCTCATACGGGATACCTCTCTGCCCACCATCGCCCACAACGTCTTGTGTGTCGAATGGTTCCCTTAC
>JAGVUH010000459.1 GCA_019136395.1 Gammaproteobacteria bacterium | reverse complement strand
GCGCTTCACCGTAAGGGCTTTGTCGGCTTGGATCGAGCAAGGCGGCCAGGCTTTGGCCCGGGAGCCGGGACTGCCAGAGACGCAGCGCGACCTCGGCGACCGCTTCGGCCTCGGTCCCAGCCTCGGGGAGGGGGGCGCAGTCGCCGTAGCCGCGCACGCCCGCCGCCTGGACCTGGAGGAGCCAGCCGCGTCGTTCGGTCCGGGTGCCGTGGGCGCTGGTCCATGGTTGGCGCAAGGGCAGGGCATAGGGGCGGATGCCGATCGCCTCCAGGCGGACGTCGGGGTTAGGTACTGGGAGGCCCGTCGTCCAAGGGGGTGGGGGCATGATCTGGCGGGCAGGCAAATTGCGAACGTGGCGGCAGTGTAACCCTTTAGCCCCCCTCTCCCCAACCCTCCCCCACCAGGGGGGAGGGAGTAAGAGAATCATCGGCTTGTGCTGTCCATGCCCGCTTCAAGCACGCGGCCAGGCCAGCCCCAGGCAGCAGGAGCGTCAGAAAGCACGCGGCCAGGCCAGCCCCAGGATCAGCAGGGGCGTCAGGAAGCACGCAGCCAGGCCAGCCCCAGGATCAGCAGGAGCGTCAGAAGCGTCTGATAGAGGGCGGTGGTCCCGAGCACGGGGTTGAGGGCGACGCCCAGGGCGCCGCGGTAGAGCCTGACCACCAGCCAAAGGCCCACGGGCAGGGCGGCCAGCAGGGGCCAGGCCCGACCGGGCGGATCGAGCTGCGTCAGCAAGAGCATCAGCAGGGGCGGGGGGGCCAGCATCAGGGTGGCATAGAGCCATCGGGCCCGCGCCCGGCCCAGGTAGTGGCAAAGGGTACGGCGGCCGCCCTGACGGTCCGTTTCCAGATCGCGGTAGTTGTTGATCAGCAGGACCGCCGCCGCCGGCAGGCCAAGGATGGCCCCCAGCGCGAGGGCGGCGGGCGAGAAGGTCAGGGTCTGGAGATAGTGGGTCCCCGCCACCGCCGCCACGCCGAAGAACAGCAGGACATAGACTTCGCCGAAGGGCCCGTAGGCGATGGGCCGCGGGCCGCCAGTGTAGGCATAACCCGCCGCCAGGGAGGCCAGCCCCAGCAGTAGGATGGGCCAGCCGCCGCGCAGGCACAACAGGGCGCCTAGGACGAAGGCGGCGAGGAAGGCCAAATGCGCCGCCCGCCGGACCTGGGCCGGGGTGAACCAGCCTTGGGCGGAGGCCCGGGGGGGGCCGAGACGGTCCGCGGTGTCGTTACCGCGCTCGAAGTCGTTGACGTCGTTGTGTAGATTGGTCCCGACCTGGATGGCCACAGAGGCCAGCAGGGTGGCCAGGGCCGTCACCAGGTGCAGTCCGTCGGTGGTGGCCAACGCCAGGGCCAGGCCCGCCACCACCGGCGTCACCGTCAGCGGCAGGGTGCGCGGGCGGGCGGCGGCGATCCAGCGCGCCAGGACGAGGCTCGGGTCCGCCATCTCAGCTCCGCTGGGGGAAGCGGCGAAAGTCCGGGGCGCGCTTCTCCAGGAAGGCATCCCGCCCTTCCTGCGCCTCCGCCGTGGTGTAAAAGAGGCCGGTGGCGTTGCCCGCCAGTTCCTGAATGCCCGCCAAGCCGTCGGTCTCGGCGTTGAAGGCCGACTTGAGCAGGCGCAGGGCGGTGGGGGAGAGCTGGAGCATCTGGTGGCACCAGTCCAGGGTCACAGCTTCCAGGTCCGCCAGGGGCACCACCGTGTTGACCAGGCCCATGGCCAGGGCTTCCTGGGCGTCGTACTGACGACAGAGAAACCAGATCTCCTTGGCCTTCTTCAGGCCCACGGTGCGCGCCAGCAGACCGGCGCCGAACCCGCCATCGAAGCTGCCCACCCGCGGCCCGGTCTGGCCGAAACGGGCATTGTCGGCGGCGATGCTCAGGTCGCAGATCAGGTGCAGCACATGCCCACCGCCAATGGCGTAGCCCGCCACCATGGCGATGACCGGCTTGGGCAGGGTGCGGATGTCCCGTTGCAGTTCCAGGACGTTGAGGTGCTCGGCCCCGCCGGCGGCATCCCGGTAGCCCTGATCGCCGCGGATGCGCTGGTCACCCCCGGAGCAAAAGGCTAGGTCTCCCGCCCCGGTGAGAATGATGACCCCGACCGCGGGGTCCAGACGAGCGCGGTGGAAGGCATCGATCAGTTCCCGCACCGTCTCCGGCCGAAAGGCATTGCGCACCTCGGGCCGGTTGATGGTGATCTTGGCTACCCCGGACCAATGCTGGTAAAGAATGTCCCCGTAGGTCGGTCCAGGCGGGGTCTCCCAGGACACGGCCGCTGAGTGGAAGTTAGGTTCCATATTAATTGACTCCACCAAGTAAGAAGGGATAGTGCCGAACGCCCGCGCCGCCAGGCAGAATGGTTGAAGATTTTACTCGGGAATGATGGACCCGGGTTAACCGCCCGTCTTGGGACAATCCTGTAATGGCTTCGTCTGCGTCAGGCTGCCAACGGCCTACACCCCCAAGAACCTGAGTACTCTGCCCAGTGGCGTTGCTGGCCTATATGCCAGTATCAGTTGCGTTATCTCACGGGGGCGGATGATGGCTTGACGTCATATAAATATCGCAAGGGTGGTTCTCGTGAACGTGGACAACCCTTTTGCGGTGGCGGCGGACATGGCGAAATCCGGCAAAATCAGTGGGTCCCGAGCAGATCCGCCTCCGCCACCCGGCGCCGGAACTGGAGATGGACCTCTTGGCTCTGGTCGGCGTCGATCAGGACCTCGATGATCAGGCCCCGCTTGCCGGCAAGGCCCTCGGTCAGGGCG
>JAGVUH010000150.1 GCA_019136395.1 Gammaproteobacteria bacterium | reverse complement strand
ACGAGGCCATGTCGCTCACCTTCGACCTGGACGCCTTCCGCGCCCTGTTCCGCCTGGATGACGGCCTCGCCACCCACGGACGGTCAGGGGCCGACGGTCGCTGGGACGATTTCCGGCGCGAGGCCCGGATCCTGGCCGAGGACCTGGTGGGACGCGCCGCCGAGCTCGGGGTTCTCAGGGACTGGCTCAAGGGTCGCGACACCCGTGAGGCGGGGATCGCACTGATCACCGGCGCCCCCGGGGTCGGCAAGTCGCTCCTGATGGCGCGCCTGGCCACGGACCAGGGCAACGCCCGACCGGAACGCCAGGGCCTGTAGTACCACCGCTTCCGCGGCGGCGATGCCCGTAACTGCCCCCGGGCCTTTTTACGGGGACTGCTGGCGGCCCTGGCCGGCTGGGGGCTCCTGCCGGCTCCGCGCGACAACCTTGGTCGCGACCGGGGGTTAGGCTACGTGTTGCCCGCCCTCCCCAGGTCATTGGCCGATGCCTTTCCGGGTCAGGGCACCTTCCTGTCATCTCACCTGCGAGGTCATCACCATCCTTACCAACGGTCTGTTCAAACTGATTGCCCTGGCCGTCCTAATGGGGTCCCTGGCCCCCGCCGTCGCCGGGCGAGGGTTACGTCTAATTCTAATTGGGTACCGCCAAGTAAAAAAGGGTCGATTAAATTATGACTCAGTCTGCCGGGCCACAACCCGACACTACTTTACACTGGCAAACCTGGCATGTTAGCATCCAACCAAGATCTGGTTCAGCAACATAAACCCGGGCGTTAACATTTCGATTGTTAAATTTATTTAGCAATATCGGTGTTAACAAAAAAACCCAGATCTGTTCTTTTGCATTGCAGAAATTATTATAAGATCGGTTTCAGCAAAATATAAAAGCCGCCATCAGGCCTTGTGCCGCCGATCTGTCACTAAAGAGGTGAAATCTAGCTCATTCAATCACCGAATGGGTTAATTGGTATATTTACGATCAGTTTCCAGTTAAGCATCATCTGGGGATACTGGGTGATGCCGCAGGCGCGGTCATTACAATCACAATGCCGCTCAGGCCACACACCCGATGCGAGGCGCAATCGGGTGTGACACCATCTTATCCATGCATGGCACACACCCGCCAGTTGCAGCTTGCGACTGGTTGGTATGGGAAAATTCAGGAATCAAATCACATGCTGCAAACAAATGAAGGGGCATTTCAGTACGAACACACGCTTGATCATTTCGTGGAGTACTTCTTCAAGGCTGGAAGTGTTTTCGACTCCCCCAAGCGGAGCTCATTTTACCCTGGTGAGGAAAGCGCGCTGTCGCTGTTCGAGAAAATCTGGATCGTTGACAAGGAACTCAGCTTTAAACTTCTGCTGTGGTTACGTGATTGTCGCGGAGGGGCGGGGAATAGAAGCGCATTCAGGAGTTGCTTGAAGTGGGTTGCCAGTGCCAACCCTGAATGGGTGATTGCAAACATTGATTCCATTCCCGAAGTGGGGCGGTGGGATG
Organism: Gammaproteobacteria bacterium; assembly: GCA_019136395.1. Next base: position 1,269 of record JAGVUH010000150.1, on the reverse strand, counting down.
ATCTCACTGTACTCTTTGGCACGCCCGTTCAACGCGTTGCCGCTGATTTATGGGCGCAAGCCCTGAAAAATAATAATGTTTTAGCCGCCAAATGGTGCAAGCGTGATTTCGTTCCGGTGCGCAACGCCCTTGGAATAAATAAGGAAGTTGAATTTCGTAAACTTCTTTCAAGGATTCGGAGTCGGCATATTGTAGAAACCAAAATGTCCGCGAGGACATACGATCAGATTGAGTATCCTGACGTGCCGTCGGTAGCGATGGCTCGCTACACGAACGCCTTCAAAAGGCATGATGAAGCAAGATTCTCGGCTTTTAAGAAGAAAGTAGAAACTGGTGAAGTAAAAATTAATGCTGACGTGTTGTTTCCCCATGATTGTGTTCGCACTGCTTTAAACGGCGATGCTGAAACAGCCGATCTCCAGTTCAGCAACCTGCCTGACTACTTTGAAGGCACGAATGAAAAAGTAATTGTGCTGTGCGATACCTCCGGCAGCATGGAAGTCCGCGTCAGTGGAAGCATTCAAGCGGTACATATCAGTACCGGACTGGCGCTCTACTGTTCTGATAAAATTGGAAAGCAGAACCCCTTTTACAGAAAATTTATCGGTTTTGAATCCGAGAGCGAATTCAAGAATTGGGAAGACATGACGTTTTCGCAGGCGCTGCACAACGAGGCGATATTTGACGGGGCGATTGGCACGACCCGCATCGACACTGCATTAAACCTGATTTTGGAAACCGGATTATTTTTTAATTTGAGAAAGGACCAGATGCCAACTGCGCTGGTGATCGTATCTGATATGCAGTTTAGTGATGGAGTAAAAAATGCGTCTAGTTTCGAGCGTAAAATTCCTCCTAAATTACCAAAAATTCCAATAAAAAAATCAGCCAATAAGTGGGTTGATGAGGAGTATGATGCCGATGATGACATCCACAATGACGATGCATTTCTACCTAAACACACTCCGGCCTTAGCCGACATCTTCAAAAAGTGGGCGGTCAGCGGATACGACATTCCCAAGATCATCTATTGGAATACCGCAGGCTATGTTGGTGCTCCAGATATTGCAGACAGTAAAAATGTCGCGCTGGTAAGTGGATTTAGTCCAGCCATTCTTAAGGCAATATTCAATGGTAGTAACTTTGACCCCAGATCAACGGTGTCCGGTTCAGTTAGCCCCTTGGTACTTTAAATGTCCTCTCTGCGCGGTCCAGAGGGGCCAGGACGGCACCGGCGACCGGATTTGGAATTTGGTGCTCCCTGCTCAG
>JAGVUH010000401.1 GCA_019136395.1 Gammaproteobacteria bacterium | reverse complement strand
ACCGGCAGCCTGCTGCTGGAGATGATCCACGTCGCCCAGTGTCCGGCCCCGCCGGCGCTGGAGATCGGCCGCTTCCTGCCGCCGACGGCCCTGCGCCTGGTGCTGGACGCCCAGGGCCAGGACCGCGCCGCCGCCTTCCCCCCGGAGCGCCTGCGCGGCCAATGCCTGACCCGTAACCGTAAACTGGCGCAGGCTATCCTTAAGGCCAAGGCCTCGACCCTGGAGACCATGCTCGACCAGGGGGAGCGCCTGGCCGCGGCGGCGGCCGCGGACTTGGAAGCCCGGGCCCGCGCCCGCATGAGTGCGGAGATGACCGAGGAGATCGAGCGTCTGCGGGCCCTGGCCCGGGTCAATCCCAACGTTCGGCCGGCGGAAATCGGAGCCCTGGAGGACCGGCGCGACCGGCTGGCCCAGCATCTGGGGCGGGTCCGGCTGCATCTCGATGCCCTGCGGCTGGTCGTCGCGGCCTGAGCGGCAACTTCTTACCCACCCCACCCACGGGAGCCAACCCCATGATCGAACTCAAAGTCGAAGGCATGACCTGCGGTCACTGCGAACAGGCCGTGCGCCGGGCCCTGACCCAAGTGCCCGGGGTGACCGCCGTCCTGGTAGTGGACCGTGCCCAGCAGCGCGCCACCGTCGAGGGGGACGCCGACCTGGCGGCCCTGATCGCCGCCATCAAGGACGAGGGGTTCCAGGCCAGCGCCGCCTGATTCCGCCTGAACCGTGGCAGCCCAGGCGGACGAACCTGACCGGGCACCCAGAGGGTCGTCATGAGCACTGAGATCCGTTTTGGCGTCGGCGGCATGACCTGCGCCAATTGCAGCGCCCGGGTAGAGCGGGTGCTGCGCCGCCTGCCTGGCGTCGTCGAGGCCTCGGTCAACCTGGTCACGGAAGAGGCCAGGGTGAGCTATCTGCCTGCCATGCTGGAACCAGCGGCCATCGCGGCGGCTATCCAGGAGGCGGGGTATGAGCCCCGTCTCCCCGTAGAAGAGGCGGAGAAGGCCACCGCGGTCACGACGGGCGGCGGGGCTGAAGTACCCTCAAGCACCACGGCGACAGACTCCGGAGACCAGACGTCCGAAGACAGACTGGAGGGCAGGGCCAGGACGATCGGCGATCCCAGCCTCGCCCGTGACCTGCGCCTGGCCGCCGCCTTCACCCTCCCCCTGCTGCTCCTGGCCATGGGGCCCATGCTTTGGCCACCCTGGCATCACAGGCTGGAGGCCCATCTCGACGGGCGCCTTCAGGGGCTGCTGCAATTAGTGCTGGCGGCCCCGGTCTATTTCTGGGCGGGCCGGCGCTTCCTGCGCCACGGCTGGGCGGAATTGCGTTCCCTGAGCCCGGGCATGAGCAGCCTGGTCATGCTCGGCGGGGGCGCCGCCTTCGCCTACTCCACACTGGCCCTGGTGGCGCCGGACCTCTTCCCTCCGGGCACCGCCCACTTTTATTTCGAGGCCGCGGCGGTGATCGTCAGCCTCATCCTGCTGGGCAAATGGCTGGAGGCCCGGGCCAAGGGGCGCACCTCGGCGGCGATCCGGCGCCTGGTGGCGTTGCGGCCCCAGACCGCGCGGGTGGTTCGGGAGGGGCGGGAGCTGGATATCCCCTCCCAGGCCATCGTCCTGGGTGACCTGGTCATTGCCCGCCCCGGGGAGCGCATCGCCACCGATGGCGAGGTGGAGCGCGGCGAGAGCTGGGTCACCCGCCTGGGTGCCGACACGGTGCTGGCCCAGATCATCCGCCTGGTCCAGGAGGCCCAGGCGGAGAAGCCGCCCATCCAGGCCCTGGCGGACCGCATCGCCGCCGTCTTCGTGCCGGGGGTGATGGCCCTGGCCCTGGTGACCTTCGCCATCTGGCTGCTGGTCGGGCCCGCGCCGGCACTGAACTATGCCTTCGTCGCGGCGGTGAGCGTGCTGGTGGTGGCCTGCCCCTGCGCCATGGGCCTGGCGACGCCGACCGCCATCCTGGTCGGGACCGGCCGCGCGGCGGAGATGGGCCTGCTGTTTCGCAGCGGCCCGGCCCTGGAACGACTGGCCGGCGTGGACACCCTGGTCTTCGACAAGACCGGCACCCTGACCCTGGGCCACCCCACCGTGACCGACGTCGTCGCCCTGGACGGCGACCGGGACGGCCTCCTGGCCCAGGTGGCGGCCCTGGAGCGTTACAGCCAGCACCCCCTGGCGCGGGCGGTGGTCGCGGCGGCAGAGGAACCGGCGAACATCGGCTCGGCGCGCCATCTGCGGGACCTGGGCATCGACCCGTCCCCCCTGGCGACCGCGGCGGCCGCGCTGGAGGCCCAGGGGCGCTCCCTGATCTATGTCGCCCGCGACGCTCAGGCCCTGGGACTCATCGGGGTTACCGACCCCCTTCGGGAGGGCAGTATCGAGGCCATCGCCGGGCTCAAGGCCCTGGGAATCAACACCGTGCTCCTTAGCGGCGACCGGGCAGCGACGGTGGCGCTGACGGCGCGGCACCTGAGCATCGACGAGGCCCTGGGCGAGGTCCTGCCCGGCGGCAAGGCGGAGGCGGTGAAGGCCTTCCAGGCCCAGGGCCGCCGGGTGGCCTTCGTCGGCGACGGCATCAACGATGCCCCGGCCCTGGCTCAGGCCGACGTCGGCATCGCCATTGGCACCGGGACGGATATCGCCGTCGAGGCGGGTGACCTGGTGCTCATGTCCCATGACCCTCGCACCCTGCTGAGCGCCATCCCCCTGGCGCGGCGGACCCTGGCGACCATCCGCGGGAATTTCTTCTGGGCCTTCGCCTACAATCTGCTCCTCATCCCCCTGGCGGCGGGGGTCCTCTATCCGCTAAGCGGCTGGCTGCTCAACCCCATGATCGCGGCAGCAGCCATGAGCCTGTCGAGCCTCTTCGTCGTCGGCAACAGCCTGCGGCTGCGGCACTTCCGGCGTTCACTGCGATGAGCATTCAGGAGCCAAGGCGATGATCCTGTCCCGGTTGTTGACCTGGTTCACCTGGTTGCCCGAGCCTCTTGGGCGCATTGCGGACCCTCGGATCCACGGCCACCCGCCATGGGCCGCCACCACCCCGCCCGTCAGTCAACATTCCGCGCCCCACGCCGGATAAGATCCCCCGATGAACATCTCCTTACGCCAGTTACGGGTCTTCGCCGCCGTGGTACGCCACATGAGCTACACCCGCGCCGCCGAGGAGTTGCACCTGACCCAACCTGCGGTCTCCATGCAGGTGCGCCAGCTTGAGGAGGAGCTGGGCCTGCCCCTGTTCGAGAAACTGGGCCGCGGCATCGCCCTCACCGAGGCCGGGCGGGAGCTTTATCCCTACAGCCAGGGCATCGACCGCTCCCTGCGGGAGTTGCAGGATGTGATGGAGTCCCTCAAGGGGGTCAGCCGTGGCCGCCTGTCGGTGGCGGTGGCCAGCACCGTGAATTACTTCGCCCCCAAACTTCTGGCGGCCTTCCATCACCGTTATCCGGGCATCGCCCTAGCCCTGGACGTGACCAACCGCGAGCAACTGGTGCGCCTGCTGGAGGCCAATGCCGTGGATCTGGTCCTCATGGGCCAGCCCCCGGCGGGTGTCGAGGTGGAGGCCGAGGTCTTCATGGACAATCCCCTGGTGGTGGTGGCGCCCCCGGACCACCCGCTGGCCACGGCGCGGGACATCCCCCTGACGCGACTGGCGGACGAGGTCTTCGTCATGCGCGAGCCGGGCTCGGGGACGCGCCAGGCGATGGAGCGCTTCCTGAGTGACCGCGGGGTCAGCTTCCGGACCGGCATGCAGATGACCCGCAACGAGGCCATCAAGCAGTCGGTGCGCGCCGGCCTGGGGTTGAGCGTGGTCTCCATCCACACCATTGAACTGGAACTGCTCACCCAGAAACTGGTGATCCTGGACGTGAGCGGCTTCCCCATTCAGCGCCAGTGGTACCTGGTCTATCGCCAGGGCAAGCGTCTCTCACCCTCGGCCCGGGCCTTTCGCCAGTTCGTGCTGAGCGAGGCGCGCCAGTTGGCGGCGGAGACCCCCGGCTGGATGCCCGCCGCATCCCCGACGCCGGTGGTCTCCTGAGCCAGCCGCCGCTTACCATCCGCCGGCCTGCCGCAATCGCCCATTGCCGCCAATCATCCAATTCCGGCACGCTTGGGGTAGACTTATCCCCCTTTCGCGATCGCCCTTGTCGTTCTCAGGAAGGACCGCCGACATCATGCCTCACGCCAACCCGAGCCATCCCCAGGGGGGCGGGCGTTATCCGCTGCTCGCCACCGTCGACTTCCCCACCGATCTGCGCCGCTTATCCGAGGATAAGCTCCCCGCCCTGGCGGCGGAATTGCGCGCCTTTCTGGTGGACAGCGTGTCGCGCACCGGCGGCCACCTGGCGGCCAGCCTGGGGGTGGTGGAACTGACCATCGCCCTGCACTATGTCTTCGACACCCCGGCGGATCGGCTGATCTGGGACGTGGGCCACCAGGCCTACCCACACAAGATCCTCACCGGCCGCCGGGAGCGCATGGCCACCCTGCGGCAGGGTGGCGGCCTGTCGGGCTTTCCCAAACGCGCGGAAAGCGTCTACGACACCTTCGGCGTGGGCCACTCCAGCACCTCCATCGGCGCCGCCATGGGCATGGCGGTGGCGGCGCGGCTCAAGGGCGAGCCGCGGCACGTGGTGGCGGTGATCGGCGACGGCGCCCTGGGGGCGGGGATGGCCTTCGAGGCCCTCAACCATGCCGGCGCCACCGATACCGACATGATGGTCATCCTCAACGACAACGAGATGTCCATCTCGCCGCCGGTGGGGGCGATCAGCAACCACCTGGCGCGGCTCCTGTCCGGCAAGCTCGGTGGGGCGCTGGGAGGAGCACATGAAGGGCATGGTCATGCCCAGCACCCTGTTCGAGGAACTGGGCTTCAACTACATCGGCCCCATCGATGGCCATGACCTGGGCAGCCTGGTCGCCACCCTGCGCAACATGAAGACCATGACCGGGCCGCGCCTGCTGCACGTGGTGACGCGCAAGGGCCGGGGCTACGAGCCGGCGGAGGAAAAGCCCGTGGCCTTTCACGGCGTCTCGCCCTTCGACCGCGCCACCGGCGCCCCGGCGGGCAAGAGCGGCACGGCCGTTGGGCGCTCCTACACCCAAGTCTTCGGCGACTGGATGTGCGAGGGCTCGGGCCTGACGCGCTTTTCGCAACTTTACCCGGAGCGTTATTTCGATGTCGGCATCGCCGAGCAGCACGCCCTGACCCTGGCGGCGGGCCTGGCCTGCGAGGGCTTCAAGCCGGTGGTGGCCATCTATTCCACCTTCCTGCAGCGCGCCTACGATCAACTGGTCCATGACATCTGCCTCCAGGGCCTGGACGTGACCCTGGCGGTGGATCGCGCCGGCCTGGTGGGCCCGGACGGGGCCACCCACGCCGGCAGCTTCGATCTCAGCTTCGGCCGCTGCCTGCCGGACCTGGTGATCGCCGCCCCGGCGGACGAGGACGAGTGTCGGCGCCTCTTGCAGACCGCCTATGAGCACCCGGGGCCGGCCCTGGTGCGCTATCCCCGCGGCACCGGGCCCGGGGCCCCGATCGCCCCCGGCCTGGAGCCCCTGCCCCTGGGCCAAGGCGAGCTGCGGCGCGAAGGGCGCGAGGTCGCCATTCTGGCCTTCGGCAGTCGCCTGGCCCCGGCCCTGGTGGCGGCGGAGGCCCTGGACGCCAGCGTCGCCAACATGCGCTTCGTCAAGCCCCTGGACGAGGGGCTGATCCTGGACCTGGCCGCCCGCCACCCCCTGCTGGTGACGGTGGAGGAGAACGCCATCGCCGGCGGCGCCGGGTCCGCCGTGGCCGAGTTCCTCGCCAGCCGCGGCCTGGCGCCGCGCCTGCTGCACCTAGGTCTGCCCGATCGCTATATCGAGCAGGACGGTCACGAGGCCCAACTGGCCGCCTGCGGCCTGGACGCGGCGGGCATCGAGCGCGCGGTCCGGGAGGCCCTGGGTCCATTGGGCACTGGCGCTTAGCCAGCAGAGGATGCCGGCCGGAGACCAGGGTATTTGCTCGCGGCCAGGGGTGCCGTCCGGAGACCAGGTCATTCGCATGCAGCCGGGGATTGCCCCAGCCGAAACCAGAACGCTGATGCGCCACCCACGAGAATGGCCAGCCTCTCGGCAGTTGCGGCACCGATTCCCCGCCCGAACCGCAAACCGGAGCCCATCATGCTGAACATAAGCCCCATCCCCGCCTTCGACGACAATTACATCTGGCTGCTGCGCCAGGAGGGGCGGGACCTGGTCACGGTGGTGGATCCGGGCGACGAAGAGCCGGTGATCGCGCGCCTGGCGGCGGAAGGCCTGACCCTGGCCGCCATCCTGCTCACCCATCATCACGGCGACCACATCGGCGGGGTGGCCGACCTCCTGGCCCGTTGGCCCCAGGCGCGGGTCTACGGTCCCCGCGACCGGCGCATCCGGCTGGTCACGGACCCGGTGGGCGAGGGGGATCGGATCGCGCCTCCGGGCCTGGCGACCTCCTTCCAGGTGCTGGCGGTACCCGGCCACACCGCGACCCACATCGCCTACCTGGCCGACCACCCGGGCGCGGCCGGTGATGTGGCGGCCAGTAATGCGGCGAACCGCTCTCCCCCCGCGGCGGGGGGCAGGCCACCCAGCGCCGGAACGGGCGGTGAAATCAGCGGCGCCATTGGTGCCAGCGCTGCCAGCGGCACCAGGGGTACCAGCGGTGACGCCAGCGCCCCACGGGAGGGGGCTGGCGCCCTCTTCTGCGGCGACACCCTCTTCGCCGCTGGCTGCGGCCGGGTCTTCGACGGCACCTTTGACCAGCTCGCCGCCTCCCTAGCGCGCATCGCCGACCTACCCCCGGACACGCTGCTCTACTGCGCCCACGAATACACCCTGGCCAATCTGGGCTTCGCTGCCTGGGTGGAGCCGGACAGCCCGGCCCTGGCCGCGCGCCGGGCGCGGGTTGAAGCGGTTCGCGCCGCCGGGCAGCCGACGGTCCCCTCCAGCCTGGCCGAGGAACTGGCCACCAACCCCTTCCTGCGCACGTCGATCCCCGGGGTGCGAGCGGCGGCGGAGGCCTTCGCCGGCCAGTCGCTGACCACGGCGGCCCAGGTCTTCACCGCCCTGCGCCAGTGGAAGGACAGCCGCTATGACTAAACCGGGGTCGCGTGAACGGCTGGTGGCGGCTTCCTGATCGAGGTAACGGCCAACGCCACGACGGCTCGACTTTCCACGCGCCACGTCTCTGGCGAGCCGCCACCGGAGCACCGCGACCGGTGGGTCGCTGGCTCAGGCCACTCAGCCTTGGCCGCGGCCGGTCAAGCGCTCTTCCGCCTCGCGATACTTGGCCGCCGTCTTGGCGATGATCTCCTGGGGCAGTTCGGGACCGGGCGGGGTCTTGTCCCAGTCCAGGGTCTCCAGGTAGTCGCGCACGAACTGCTTGTCGAAGCTGGGCGGGCTGCTGCCGGGCTGGTACTGGTCTGCCGGCCAGAAGCGGGAGGAGTCAGGGGTCAGGACCTCGTCGATCAGATAGAGTCGGCCGGTCTCGTCCTGGCCGAACTCGAACTTGGTATCGGCGATGATGATGCCCCGGGTACGGGCATAGTCGGCGCACTGGGTGTAGATGGCCAGGGCGGCGTCGCGCACCTGGTGGGCCAGGTCGCGGCCCAGGAGGGCGATAGTCTGATCGAAGTCG
>JAGVUH010000334.1 GCA_019136395.1 Gammaproteobacteria bacterium | reverse complement strand
AGCCCGGGCCAATCCTGTTTGAGCAGACAGAAACGATCCAGCAGGGCCCGGAGTGGTCGGGCCACCAGCGCCGCCTGGCCGCCAAACGGAACGCGGTCGACCGCCTCCAGAAAAAAACCCCGCTGCAGGGCCAGGGGCGAGAATTGGAAGCTCCCCAGGCCTGGTACCAGGGCTTCGTCACGGCGACGTCCGGGAAGGATGGATAGGGTCGTTGGCACGGCTTCCGGAATCCATCCGTGAAAACTCAGCGCGGATTCCATCGAAACGTAGGACCCGGGCCGTAGCGCCTGGGCCACGACGAAAGGGTGGGGCAGGCTCCCGGATACCGCCGGGGCCAGGCGGTAACTGCCGCGTCGCAATCGCAGCAACTCCCCCCCGTGCAGGGCCCGATTGACCAGGTTGTAGCGCCGCTGCGGAGAGCCATCGAGCAGCCTGGCCAACTGCGCCTCGCTGATGATGCGCTCCTGCCAGCCTGACGCCTGTATGGCCTTGATTAGGGTCTCCATAAAAATGCAGGATACTTTCAGTAAATGAAAGTTTCCAACATTTTTAGGCTGTCAGTGGCTTGGATGGCCGACCTCGTAGCGGTAATGCTTGATCTGGCGGCGGATGTTGCGCTGGACGATGACGCCCAGCACGCGCCATTCCAGGCCGGTGAGGTCGATCTCCGGGTAGAGGGGATTGAGGGCGACCAGGCTCTCCCGCCCCTGGGCATCCCGGCGGTACTGGCGAAACCAGCGCACCCCCTCGACTTCGACGAAGATGTACATGCCGTCGCCGCAGCTGTCCTCGGGACGGATGACGATGATGCACTGGTCGGGAAATTCCGGCTCCATCTCGTTGCCCAGGACTTGCAGGGCATAGGGTTCGCGCAGGCTGCAACCGGTGAAATCGAAGGGGGGCTCTGTCATGGGCTTGGTCTCAAACCGCTGGGGCTGTCGCGATCGGGGAAAGGGTGGTCATCATGCCATGGCCTTCACTACCGCCCTAAGGATAACGGACTCGATCAGACGTAGTGCTCAGCCCTGGCCGCGCCCTGAGCTATCATCACGCCCCGGGCCCAAACCGCGGCCCAAGGCAGCGAGAATGACCGCCCCATGATCACCAACGCCACCGAACGGGTCCACAAGGACCGGCGCGATGCCCACAACCTCAGGGCGATGCTGCCCTATCTGTGGGAGTTCCGCGGTCGCGCCCTGCTGGCCCTGGCCTGCCTGGTGTTGGCCAAGGTGGCGACCGTCGGCGTGCCCCTGGTACTGAAGGAGATCGTCGACGCCTTCGAGCAGGCCAAGGATCAGCTGCTGATCCTGCCGGTAAGCCTGCTCCTGGCCTATGGCCTGCTCAAGCTCTCCGCCTCCCTGTTCAACGAACTGCGGGACGTCGTCTTCGCCCGGGTGCGCTACCGGGCCATGCGCCGCCTGTCCACCAGGGTGCTGACCCACCTGCACCGCCTATCCCTGCGCTACCACCTGGGGCGCCAGAGCGGGGCCATCAGCCGTGATCTGGAGCGGGGCACCCGGTCGGTCAGCTCCATCATGAACTACCTGGCCTTCAGCATCCTGCCGGTCCTGGTGGAGTTCGTCCTGGTGGCGGTCATCCTGCTGTCGCGCTACCAACTGGCCTTCACCCTGGTGACCTTCGGCGCCGTGGCCGTCTATGCCCTGTTCACCTTCGCCATCACCGAGTGGCGCATGGACTACCGTCACCAGATGAACCGGCTGGACTCGGAGGCCAACGGCCAGGCCTTCGACAGCCTCATCAATTACGAGACGGTCAAGTACTTCGGCAACGAGGGCCTGGAGCTGCGGCGCTACGACAAAACCCTGGATGCCTGGGAGGAGGTGGCGGTGAAGAGCCAGACCTCCATGTCCCTGCTCAACTTCGGCCAGGGGGCCATCATCGCCCTGGGGGTGACCCTGATCATGTTCCTCGCCGCCCGGGGGGTGGTGGCGGGGGAGATGAGCATCGGTGACCTGGTGCTGGTCAACGCCCTGCTGCTGCAGATCTTCATCCCCCTCAATTTTCTCGGCATCGTCTATCGCCAGATCAAGTACGCCCTGGCGGACATGGACCTGGTGTTCAAGCTCCTGGAGCGGGAGCCGGAGGTGCGCGACGCCCCGGAGGCCCGGCCCCTGGTCCTGGGGCGGGGCGAGGTCCGCTTCGAGGGCGTCGACTTTCACTACCAGCCGGAACGGCCCATCCTGCACGGCCTGAGTTTCGCCATCGGCGCCGGTCAGAAGGTGGCGGTGGTGGGCCACAGCGGGGCGGGTAAATCGACCCTGGCGCGCCTGCTGTTCCGCTTCTACGACGTCACCGGCGGGCGCATCCTCATCGACGGCCAGGACCTGCGCGCCCTGACCCAGGACAGCCTGCGCGCCGCCATCGGCATCGTTCCCCAGGACACGGTGCTGTTCAACGATAGCATCTATTACAACATTGCCTACGGACGTCCTGACGCCAGCCGGGCGGAGGTCGAACGGGCGGCGGCCATGGCCCATATCCGCGACTTCGTGGAATCCCTGCCGGACGGCTGGGACACGGTGGTCGGTGAGCGCGGCCTCAAGCTCTCCGGCGGCGAGAAGCAGCGCGTGGCCATCGCCCGCGCCATCCTCAAGCGCCCGCGCATCCTGGTCTTCGACGAGGCGACCTCCTCCCTGGACAGCCAGACCGAGCAGGCCATCGGCCGCACCCTGGCGGAGGTGGCGGAGAACCACACCACCCTGGTCATCGCCCATCGCCTGTCCACGGTGGTGGACGCGGACCAGATCCTGGT
>JAGVUH010000641.1 GCA_019136395.1 Gammaproteobacteria bacterium | reverse complement strand
GTCCTACGGTTCCTGAAACACTGTTTCCTCAAACCAGCCTCTCCTGGGCTCTATGAACGCGAGCTAGGGCCTATGTTGACGGCTTACCTATGACCTTAACCGGACACCGTTGTGAGTAAAACTTTCGATAACGTCGGCCTCGACCCAGATACCCGCATCCTGTTCGAAATCCAGGCCAAACTGGACGACTACGAGGTTCTCTATCAGCAGTGGACTTGGAACGGGATTCGGGCCGAATCATTCATCTTTCATAACGAAGATGTTGAGGACCTGAATGATGCTGGCCTGCAAACGCTAGCGAAGAGTTCCCCGATGGTGAACTCCGATAGAGCCATAACCATTTCCCGAGGAGCGCGCTACACCTTCGTGAACTTCAACTTCGTCACGCCGGATTGAACAGGGTCAGGCAGCCTGCTCGCCGGAATCAGCGGCCTTCATCTCGGCTATCTTCTTCGGGTTAGATGCCTAGAACGATGGGCCTTGATCATAACCCCGCCCACCCCCGTCACGCTGCCACCAGCGCCAGCGCCGGCCGCTTGAGCGGGCGCGGTCGTTTTCGGCGCGGGGTTGGCGGCAGATCGACGTGCGCCAGCACCTGCTCGAACAACGCTGGGTGAGCGCGTCCGAAGAAGCGTTCGGCGGCGGTGGTGCCGTCGGGACGACGGACATAATAATTGTGCAGCGCCGTCAGGGCGGCCAGCTTGCGGTCGCTGAGACGGTGACTGCCGTGGTGATACAGCGACAGGTGACCGTTGCGCCCCTCCACACAGGAACTGCTGCGCTGGAACAGATCGGCACAGCCGGCGGCGACGGCTTCGAGGTGGGCGCGGCGCGCGGGAGCCAGGGCCTGCAGCGGATGCGTCGGCTGGCGCAGGGGTTCGAGCAGTTGCGCGCTCAGTGCCGTGAGGCGGTGGCGGTCCGCGGCGTGGGTGCGGCGTCCCGCGACCCGCTCCAGATAGAGGGCGGGAATCAACTGGGTCAGGACCGGCTGTTCGAGGTCGGGCGCCAGGTCCAGGGCCTCGACCCGGGTCTGGACGGTCCCCCAGAAGAAGGCCAGGGTGGCCAGCCACGGCACCGTCAGGCGCTGTGCTTTGTGAGGTGTTCGCGCGCCCGCGCGGGCAAGTCGGCTGCGTCGGCGAGCTGCGCCAGGCGTGCCCACACCGCGGCGAAGCGGGCGGCGACGTGCTCGACGGCTTGCGCCGCTCCGCTTGCCAAGTCATACGGGTGATACAGGTTCCCCAGTTCCCGGATCTGCTCACGGGCCTGCGCATGTCGTGCGTGGGCGTCGCTCTGCGCCCGCTCGGCGCGGATCAGGTCGGTCCTGGCAGCGTCAAGCCGGGCGGTGAAGGCGGGGGCCCGGCCGCGCGGACGGGGGCGCTGCGCCTCATCCTTCTACGGCTTGTTGCATCCGACCCTGCGCCGCCTGGTGGTGCAGGCCCTGTTCGATCATCAGTCCCCCGGTTATCGCGACTGGCGGCAGTTCGCCAATCACGCCGTCTTTCTGGATGCGCTCAACGCCTACCTCTATCCCGCCGGTGCCCAAACCTTCGGCGGTACCCGTTTCGACTTCGCCGCCTGGGCACTCGCCCACGTTCCGGACGACGCCAACCCGGCCTGGGAAGAGCAGATCTTGCCCTGAGGATATTGGCTTCCGGCGCCCTCCGGTCGCCACGCTGTTGCATCATCAGCGCCATGATCCGATGAACAGCCACCCGGACTTCCGTGACCCCGACCCCTTGGCCAGCTTCAGCGACTGAATCGTCGGGGGATACCGCCGAGCGTTACCCGGCCGATGCCGCTGTCAGGCGCAGCAGAATCAGGCTGAAGTTATCCGGCGCCCCGGCGGCCAGCACCGCATCGCGCCAGACCGCGACCTGATCCACCAGCGCCCGCCCGGGCTGAAACAGGGCCTGGAGCCGAACCTCGCCGAGGGTGTCGTGGACACCATCGGTGCAGAGCAGGAAGGTGTCGCCAGGCTGCCAGGTGCCGCGCTGCCAATGGATGGCGAAATCGACCTCGTTGTCGTCAGCGATCAGCATGTGTTGGAGATCGTTGAAGAGTTGCCCCAGGGATTGATCCGCGGCGATCTCCCCCCGGGCGATCATGGACTGGCGGTAGGTGTGATCCAGGCTCAACTGCCGCCAGTCACCTTCCCGGCCGATCCGGTACACCCGGGAATCGCCCACATTCACCAAGCTCCACCGGTCGGCGCGCCATTGCAGCAGCGCCAGGGTCGTGGCGGCGCCCCGGGTCCGGGGATTGCGGCCCAACTGCCGGCAGAGTTGGGCATGCACCTGGCGGCGGATCAATCGGGGGCCGATCCAGCCGTCCTGACAATCCGCTCCGCCTTCCCGGCCGGCAGCCCGAAGGAGATCGAGCACCGCCCGGCTGGCCCGCTGGGGACAGGGGGCCGACGCCACGCCATCGGCCAGGGCGCAGAGACCGGCGGTGACGTCGACCGTCAGCACCCGGGGCGCGAGATCGGCCACCTGATAAAGCGCACTGGCCACCAGCAGGGCGTCCTCCTGTCGGGACACGAGGTGTCCGCGATCCCCCAGCAGCTCCCGCTGCCGGCACACCGTGGCGAAATCCCCCGGCGTCAGCCCGGTCAGGGCGTCCAGGGGGCGAGCAAAAGCCTCCGGTACCGGTGCTTGATCATCCCCCATGGCCTCCCGGGCGAACAAGGCCCGCCGCTGGGCCGGGGTCAGGGCGCGGAAGTGCAGCTTGAAGTCGAACCGCCGCAGGGCCGCCCGGTCCAGGCCGCTCATGAGGTTGGTGGCGGCGATGAAGATGCCGGGGTAGCGCTCCATCTGGTGGAGCAGTTCGTTGACCTGGGTGCGCTCCCAGGCATGGCGCGCCGACTGGCGCGCGCTGAGGAAGCTATCCACCTCGTCGAGGAGCAGCACCGTCTGCCGTGGGTCGCCGTCGCGAAACAGCGCGGCCAGGTTGCGCTCGGTCTCTCCGTTCCAGGGGGAGAGCAGCTCCGCGGCCGGGCGCGCCACCAGTTCCCGGTCCAGGGCCGCCGCCAGGATCTCGGCGAAGGCAGTCTTGCCGGTGCCGGGCGGGCCATAAAAGCACAGGCTACCCTGGCCTCGGCGCGCCAGGGCCTGGACGATGGCGCTGGGGCTGAGGTCGCCGGCCAGTTTGAGAAAGGCGAGGTCGAAACGAGTCGCCGCCGGGCGCCGGCGGGGCGCGGGGGCACCGTGGAGCAGGGTGCGCAGGGCGCCGAGGCCCGCGCGCACCCGGGGTTCCGGCGCCGCCGTCGGGCACAGCTCCAGCAGCCGGCCCGCCGCGCCCAACTGGGCCGGAGCCAGGGCCGGGTCCGCGGCCAGGTCGTCCAGCAGCGCCGGCGGCAGGCCGCGATCGCCCAGGTGGCGCTCCGCCATCTGGCGGCGCACCGCGCGCGGCGGCAGGCCACAGGCCACCGGCAGCAGGAAGCGCCGCAGGAAGGCGGGGTCCATGTGATCGGTGCGGTTGCTGATCCAGAGGGCCGGGACCGGGTTGTCCTCCAGGATGCGGTTCATCCAGCCCTTCTGGCGTCCGCTGACCGGAGCGCCACCGAGCAGGGCCTGGAAGGGGTCGTCGGGCGTGAAGACATCCTCGGCCTCGTCGAAGATCACCAGGGCCTGGCCCCGGCGGGCGAGGAGGTGCTGGGCCACCTGGTAGGCCGCGAGGCGACCGGCGCGCTGGAGCCCGTCGCCGTCCTCGTCGGCGCTGCGCACCTGGTAGGC